>NZ_JABSOV010000001.1 GCF_013215345.1 Colwellia sp.
GCTTATTTGGCGGAATTATTCTGACAAATACTGTACCACTTATTTGGAAAAAATTACCTTGGCCTTCAGGCACACCAACATTGGCATTAATTTCAGATTTTTGCTTAGGCTTATTTTTAGCGATGTCTTTGATGAGTTTGCAACTATGGACTCTAATAGACCTTGCCCTGCCAATTCTATTACTGCTTGGTGCGCAAGTGATTATGGTGTTAGGTTTTTCTATTTTTGTAATCTTTAGAGCACTTGGCAAAAATTATGATGCGGCAATTATGGCTTCTGGCTATGCCGGCCTAGCCCTTGGAGCAACTCCCACCGCTATTGCCAATATGACCACAGTTACCAAAAAATATGGCCCGTCACCACAGGCATTTATTGTTGTACCACTAATTGGCGCCTTCTTTATTGATATTTCCAATGCATTTATTATCCAAATTTTTCTTGGCTGGCTAAGCTAACGATGCCGATAAACCTTCTACTAAATGATGAGCCTCCACCATTATGAAAAATTTTTATCAAACTTTAATCGCTATTTTTCTCACCAGATTTTTTTAGGATGTGTGAATTACAGTCGATATTCTGGGGTAGAAAACCTTTGGCGTCAGCCACAAAGCTTTACTAACGACACCACCACTAGCCAGTAAGTATTAAGAGCTTTAGGACCACCATCACAGGTCTTGGCCATTAGAAAGCAACTAGCTATTGCTTTAATTTTTGTCGTTGAGAAATCGTTTATTTGGCCCGTTTTTAAGCTCTACATGCCGTCAATTTTGAGGGTGAATGTTTACTTTTTGAGACCAGCCTTATTGAATTTTCTTTTGAGGAAATAATTTTAGCAAAACGTTTAGATCTAATTGGTCAATATTACTAACAAAAACAGACAGCTTTAAAACATCCTTAGGTAAGCTATAGCCACCTAAAAGCCAAACAAACCGCCAAGCTATTACCGGCTTCAATTACACAAATAAGGTTTTACTATCTTCCTTACCCCATCTGAGGTATAACAGCGCAATGAAAATTCCAAAGCGACTATTGCCTCTCGTAGAAGAAGGCATAATTGATGATGTACTCAACCAATTAATGAGCGGTAAAGAAGCCACAGTGTACCGAGTACGTTGTGGTGATGAAATTCGCTGTGCGAAAGTATATAAAGAAGCCACTAAACGAAGCTTTAAAAAAGCATCACAGTACACAGAAGGCAGAAAGGGCCGAAGTAGTCGACGTGCAAGGGCCATGGAAAAAGGCTCTAAGTACGGTAAGAGTCAACAAGAAGAAGCTTGGCAAAATGCTGAAGTTGATGCTTTGTATACTCTTGCCGAACACGATGTACGTGTACCACAACCCTACGGCTGTTTTGACGGCGTATTATTGATGGAACTTATCACTGATGAAGAAGGTGATGTTGCACCACGCCTTAATGATGTAGTGATGCCAGCAGAGCAAGCCATAGAAGATCATGCTTTAATGATGATTTACATTATGCGTATGCTTTGTGCGGGTATTGTGCACGGTGACTTATCCGAATTTAATGTTTTAGTTGATGCATACGGCCCTGTTGTGATCGACTTACCACAAGCGGTTGATGCCTCAGCGAATAACAATGCCAAGGCTATGTTACTGCGTGATGTTAACAATATCACTAGTTATTATGCTCAATTCGCCCCTACGCTAGCTTTAACCAAATTTGGTGAAGAAATGTGGGCGTTATATGAAGCCGGTGAACTCAGTGACACGACTAAGTTAACAGGACAATTTGCCGAGGATACGCAAAGCGCCGATGTTGAAACTGTACTGGCAGAGATCCAAGCCGCTTTTGAACAAGAGCAAGACCGACTTGCTTACCTTAAAGAAGCTGCTGAACAAGATTAATATACTAATGAGTGATAGCTTCACACGTAAGCTATCACTGTTAACTTCGAGCTATAGCGGCAAGGTAGCACGTACTATTTAAACTCAAATATTTAATCCCTCATAATATTGCTATATACGCTATAACCTTTTATTAAGTGCCTAGTGTTGTGGCAATATCTAGCTAAAGAGTTTTAATACCACCTAAAAATTACTATGTAGATCACTGTATCAACCATGTACGCTACACTCTTTATTAGAAAACTTATTATTTCACTAACCTAGCTGTAACGTTATTATGAAATATTTTTGCTGTTTTTTTTTTATTATCATTGGGTTATTTAACTGTGCTGTTGCGGCAACGGGTAAGCTAAATGTTGCTGTATTTCTTGAACCACCCTATGTTGATTTAGTTGCTAACAAGTTAGTAGGTGAAAATATTGACATTATTCATCTGTTAGCTAAATCCATTGGGCTTAAGCCTGTTTTCCTTCGATGTCCTCCTGTGCGTTGTTTAACTATGGTCAAACAAGGTCAGGCTGATATGATATTGGGATTAAGTAAATCTTCTCCTAGAGAACAGCATTTTATCTTTATTAATCCCCCTTATTTACTCCAACATCAGCCTTTACGTTTTTTTACGCTGAAAGCAGACAACTTAACAATAAAAAAATTCAGTGATCTTACCCCTTTACTTGTGGGTACATTAAGAGGTGCTTTGTATTTCCCATTGTTTGATGAAAGCCAATTGATAAAAAAAATAGAGCTAACATCAAGGCAACAACTCGTTAAGATGTTGCTCAAAGGTCGAATAGATACTTTTTTAGAGAGAGAAGAAACCGTATTACCCTTGTTATCAACAGCTGAGTATCAAAATAAATTTTCCATGGCTAATTATCAATATAACAAACCCATGAATAGCTATATTGCTATATCCAGACAGTCAAAAATTAAACATTATGCGAATGAGTTATCTCAAGTATTATCAAAAGCGATATCTGACGGTACTATTGAAAAAATCAGGACAAAAAATCGAAACCAATATCTTAATAATCCTACGAATAAGTAACCTTTACAGCATTAATTTTCGTTCGATGCGGCATCAGAACTCTTTACAATAAAAATATAACCTTTATAAAAAAGGCAGATTAACCTAGGTTAATCTGCCTTTTTTGTTATGACTAGTTAATCACCTGCAACAGCATGACTTAATCGTTAGTTTATAACTATTGCTTGGTATATTTTTCTAACCATTTGAATACTTCATCATACCAAACTACTAGGTTATCAGGCTTACGAATGTGGTGGTCTTCATCAGGAAACATCACTAAACGGCTATCAATGCCTTTACGCTGTAACGTAGTAAATGCACCTAAACTTTGTGCGTACGGCACGCGGTAATCTAATTCACCTTGAATCACTAACATAGGTGTTTGCCAGTTATTAACGTAAGCCGCAGGATTAAATTTTGAATAATCCGTGCTTATTTTACCTTTAGCACTACCAGTTTCTTTGCCCCAAGACGGGCCACCCATATCGTATTCTGGGAACCATAATTCTTCAGTAGTTTGATAAAAACTTGGCATATCATATAAACCAGCGTGATTTATCAAACATTTAAAACCTGTAGGCCAGTTACCGGCAATCCAGTTCATCATATAACCACCGTAAGATGCACCTAACGCACAAGCGTTATCACCATCTAACCAAGGTTGGTCTTTAACGATAAAGTCTAAACCTTTTTGTAAATCTTCTAATGGCTTACCACCCCAATCTCGACTGATTGAATGGGTAAACTCTTGGCCATAACCAGTTGAACCGTGGAAATCTACCATAACGACACCATAACCTTGGGCTGCCCATAATTGCGCATTCCAACGGTAATGAAACATGTTGCCAAAGCTTCCTTGTGGGCCGCCATGTACTAAGAAGGCGATAGGATATTTTTTACCCGCTTCATAGTTAGCAGGCTTTAACCAGTAACCATGGACAGTTTCATCATTCCAACCTTTAAAATTAAATTGTTTATAATCAGCAAATTTAACTCCGGCAAGCTTGTCTTTATTGATATTTGTTAGTTGCTTTAACTCATCACCATGGTCATCAATTGAGAATACATCTTTTGGTGAGTTTAAGGTATGACGGGTAAAATAAAGTTTGTTGCCATAGCTAGTTACATCACCGTTACTGCCGACATTGTAAATTTTGCGCACTTCATCAAACTCAGGGGTAATAGAGAAAATGCTCTTTTGGCCAACATCTTGAGCAACGACATAAAGCGATTTATTATCCGGTGCAAAAGCTAAGCTGCTAATTGAACGATCCCAATCTTGTGCGACAGCACGAGTTTTCCCGGTTCGGTTATCACGAAGTTGTAAGGTAAATTTATCCGCTTCATAACCCGGCGTTTTCATTGCTTTATAAGCTAAGAAACGACCATTTGAAGAATAAACTGGATTAGCATCCCAAGCTTTATTTTGTTCAGTAATATTTTTTAAGTTAAAAGCTGTTTGTCCTGCTGACAGCGCAACTTCAAAGATATCAAAGTTAGTGGTCCAAGCATGATCTTTCGCTGCAGCTTTACTTGAAGAGTCTTTCGCTGAAAAGGCTAACGAGGTAGCATCTGGGTTAATGGTAACTTGGCTCATACCCGAAAAATCACTTTGCCAATTTGGCATTATGTCTTGGGCACTCTTAAGCTGACCGTCTTTACTTAAATGAGCGACAAATAAATGCTCTTTATATTCTGTTGCCCAAACATCCCAGTGACGCACCATTAACTGATCATAAGCGCGGATGTTATATTTCTTCTCGGCATCAATTTTTTTAGCGGCAACAGTACAAGCTAAGCTGTCACAACCCGGCTTAACGGTAAACGACAAAGCAAATACTTGCCCATTTTTAGCCAGCTTAAAGCCATTAATTGCTAATGGAAAATCAGAGATTTGCTTGGCTTTATTGTCATCTAGACTCTTTTGCCAAATTTGGCTGCTGCCACTACGTGAAGAAAGGAAGTAAACCGACTGACCATCATCCGCCCAAACGACATTACTTTCACTTTTCTCATGGCCGGTAAACTGACTGACTTTGCCCGTTTTAACATTTTGTCGATAAAGGTGATTGTCGCTAGCACCTTTTTTCAAACCATAAATTATGCTATCTCCCTGCGGAGAAACACTAACATCATGTAGTTGGTTTAATTGGTTTAGCTTTTCAACGGTAAACACTTCGCTATTAGTGTGCGCATTAGCGCTTACCGACATTGATAGCGATGCTGATGCAGCGAGAGAAATCGCTGCCAGAGTAAATAGTTTTTTCATCATAATTCTCATGTGAAACTGCCAAGATTTTGAATGTAGCAAGAATATACAATCTATATGTTATAAGCAATATTGCTCGGGTCAGTGATAGTTATAACTTTATAAACTAAAGTCACCATTTTATCGCATCAATATAGTCTCAGCTCCAGTCAGCAATCTTAATGATCGGTTTATGTGTACAAAAAGCATAAAGGAAAAAGGAAAGATTTTTTCATATAAAGAATTTCGACTATTTAATGGTAATCAAACTTAATATATTGGCGCGTATTGCAAAGGCTGTATTTAGGTTCGTTATGTATATTTACAAGTTAAAATTGAATACAATATATGAGTATGATGAATTGCAATACAATAACAAAAAAGCAGTTAGCTCTTTTTAGCCTCGCAATATACTTAAATGAACTATTACTTATTAGGCCATTATAGAAACAGAATTTAATCCAAGACAGTGTTTATGGAGTACAGCCGTTAGTAGATGTTATCGTAATCAGTTTTTCACTCATATATTGACCACAAAATGATAATTAGGTTTAGTGTCCTACGCACACTTTAAGCTACCGCAGAACCCAGAAAATAAAAATAATCCTTTAATATCAAATAAATAACATTAATACCCCCCGCTTTGGCTCAAATTCGCTAAACGAAAAGGGATCTTCATTAGTGAAGGTCAAAATATTTACATCACAAACGGCGGAGAATTCCCCCGCAAAAACAAATCGTTTTTAGTATTAAAGGATATATTTTATGAAATTGAAAACTAAATTATTGATGACTTTTTTAGTACTAGCACTAATTCCTACCTTGCTTGTGGGTTTTATTGCGAGTTACATCTCCAGTGCCTCCATTGAAAAACAGGTCTTCTCACAACTTGTTGCCGTTCGAGAAATTAAAAAATCACAAATTGAAAATTACTTTGCTGAGCGTAAAGGTGATATTGAAGTACTCAGTGCTACTATTGAAAAGATACTAGATTTTAGCTCTACTGATGCACTAAACACTTCGGTACATAATAATCACCAGTATTTTGATAATTTTATAAAAGCCTATGGTTATTATGATTTTTTCCTTATTGATGAAGTTGGTGAAATTTTTTACACCGTGACTAAAGAAGCAGACTACCAAACGAATCTACTGACGGGGAGATATAGTCGTTCTGGATTGGGGCAGTTATTTAAAAAAGTACAAAATGATCGCACTTTTGCTATGTCTGATTTCAGCCGGTATGCTCCGAGCAATGATGTCCCGGCAGGATTTATTGCACTACCTTTTACAACAAAGTCAGGTGTAAATATTGTGGTTGCGCTACAACTGTCTATTAAGAAAATCAATGATGTTATGCAACAACGTGCGGGTATGGGTGACACAGGAGAAAGTTACTTAATTGGTAGTGACCTCTTAATGCGGTCAGACTCTTTTCTTGACCCCAAAGGACATTCTGTTCTTGCTTCTTTTGCGGGTAATGTAAAGCAAAATGGTGTTGATACCGAAGGCGCAAAACTTGGCGTCCAAGGGAAAACAGGTGAGAAAATTATTATAGATTACAATGGTAACCCTGTGTTGTCAGCGTTTACTCCGATTGAAATCAATGGTATTCGCTGGGTTTTACTCTCTGAAATTGATGTAGCAGAAGCCTTCGAGCCAATTCATACTCTTTATTGGTATATTGTCATCGTAGTGCTGTTTTTTATTGTCATCATAACCTCCGTCGCCTTAATTATTACTAAATCAATTATAACACCTCTAGGTGGTGAACCTGGCGAAATGAAAATGATATCAGAAACAATCGCTAGTGGTGATTTAACCGTTTCTTTTGATGAAGGGCGTGTTGAGCAAAGTGTTTATGGTGCAATGAAAGCAATGGCAAGTCATCTTCTTGGTGTTGTCAGTAAAATTGTTGATAGCAGTAATAGCTTAGCAAGTTCAGCTGAAGAAACTAGCGCATTAAGTTTGCAGTCTTCAACAAGTTTAGCTGAGCAGCAATCTAGTATTGAGCAGGTTGCAACGGCTGTAGAGGAAATGTCTGTGAGCATTAGTGAAGTTGCAACTAATGCAACTAATGCGGCATCTTCAGCACAATCAGCGCAACAAGCGTCAAGTGAAGCTAACAGCAAAGTGATTCAAACCATAGATGATTTAGGGCGGTTGGATAAAGAAATTAGTCGAGCAAGTGAAGTTATTAAAACATTAGAAACTGACTCTCATGAAATTGGCTCGGTATTAGAGGTAATAAGAGGCATTGCAGACCAAACCAACTTGTTAGCACTTAATGCAGCTATTGAAGCAGCAAGAGCTGGAGAGCAGGGTCGAGGTTTTGCTGTGGTTGCTGATGAAGTCAGAACACTTGCTTCAAAAACACAAGAGTCCACTAAAAACATTGAAGAAATGATAGGCAAACTACAAAACGCCTCAAACGATGCCGTAAAAGTGATGACGGTAAGTAGAGACGTATGTGAGCAGACCTTGTCTAACGCTCAAACTACGGCAGATATGATTCAGGGAATGGACGCTGAAATAGATAGCATTACGCAAATGACCGAATTAATCGCTGCAGCTGTAGAAGAGCAATCTGGTGTGTCTAATGAAATAAGCCAGAGTATTACTGCTATTAGTGATGTCGCCTACGAAAATGCTGCGGCAGCGGCTCAAGTATCAACAGCAGGGCAAGAGATTAGTGTTATTGCAGCAATGTTGCATCAATTAACACAACAATTTACAGTAGCTAAATAAAAGCATTCAAATGGTATTACCCTGACAATGCTGTGAATGTAGTCATATATCGACTGATAATGCGCGGCTAATATTTGGCCAATAAAAAACGCCAGCTTGAAATTCAAGTTGACGTTTTTTTTAATATTTACGCTTATCTGATGCAGATATACTGCTATTTAGCTGCTTGCTTAGCCTTTTTATCGGCTTTTTCTTGGCGACGTTCTTCAATAACATTTTGAATATCACCACCTATATGACTTTCACCGCGTTGCTCTGCTAAAGAGATTTGACGCTGACGTTCAGCATAACGATTACGTTGTTGCTCGGTGACTTTGTCATGACAACGATGACAGCTCACGCCTTTAACGTAATGCTCGCCTTCTTTTTCAGCTTCAGTTAGTGGAAAACGACAAGCAAAACATTGATCATATTGACCTTGCTCTAAGTCATGATTAACCGCGACACGACCATCAAAAACAAAACACTCACCTTCCCACAGTGTCTCAGTACTCGGCACTTCTTCAAGATACTTTAAGATGCCGCCTTCAAGATGATAAACCTCTTCAAAGCCCTGCTCTTTTAAATAAGCGGTAGATTTTTCACAACGAATGCCACCAGTACAATACATGGCAACTTTCTTGTGTTTGTTTTTATCTAGGTTTTTCGCTACATATTCTGGAAATTCACGGAAAGTTTCCGTATTTGGATTGATGGCATTTTTAAAAGTACCAATCTCTATTTCATAATCGTTACGGGTATCAACCAAAACTACGTCGGGATCAGAAATTAGCGCATTCCAATCTTTTGGTTTTACGTAAGTGCCGACCACTTGGTTAGGATCAATACCTTCAATACCCATGGTGACGATTTCTTTTTTCAACTTCACTTTAGTGCGATGAAATGGATTTTCTTCACTATAAGATTCTTTATGAGAAATGTTATCTAAACCCGGCTGCTCACTTAGAAAAGCCAGTACGGTATCAATTCCTGCTTGAGGGCCAGCAATAGTACCGTTGATACCTTCGGCCGCTAATAACAAAGTACCTTTCACTTCAACATTGGCCATTTTATTTGCTAATGGCTCACGTAATGCTTCAAATGCGTCTAAACGCACGAACTTGTATAACGCACAAATGGTGATTGCATTAGGTGTATTGGCGGTAACTTTAGAAGGTATAGCTGTGACAAAGGTAGATAATTTTTTTTCTAATGAACTCATAGAGTCTCCATTGAACTAGCTGGAACGTAAATCCAGTGCTGTAGATTAAAGTGCTTACTAAATGAAAGTAAAACATGCTCTAGAACATGTTTTTAGGGAGCGCATTCTAGCAGAAATTTTCAATAAGTAACATAGCCTATAAATTAAGCAAACCCGAAGTAAAAATTAGCAAGGATAAAAGATAGCTGTCAATTTTCGTTCATTAACATTTTAGCGAACTATTACTTAGCCACTTATTGCGGCTTTAATATACAATCAAGAAAATGATGTATTCCAACGAAAATCATTTTCTTGTCAACTGACTGCTCTAAATAAAAGAGCCATGATGAAAATAAATCCTATGAGGAAAAAAATTACAAACCACGTCCAAACTGCAGATAGGTTTGAACGAGAATTTGTTCTGCTGTTTCCCTAGATAGGCAAGTAGCTAAAATATCATGGTTAACAACCTCTTGGTTAACTTCCTTTGCCACCGATGTCCATTTCATTTGGTCTAATAGAATCTCAACTCTACATTTCTTATTTTCATCGTTGGTGATGTAGAAAACATTAACAACATCAGTGCGATTGATCAGGTTTTTATAGGGGTAATTGTTCGCCGTTTTTATAGTGATATGCTCAGCCTTAGCTAGCTGACAAAAAATAATCATACTTATAAATACTATGTTTTTAATAATCTTAATTGATAAATTTTTCATTTAAATTCTCTGTTCATGTCTTAAGTGTTGATAACAGATTAGTTATGATATGGTGGTAAAACAAACGATATAAAATTGATTGTAATTAAGAAAATCTTAACTATGAAATATTTACCGCCATTGAAGTCGCTACAATTTTTTCTGGTAGCAGGACAATCTAAAAATTTTAAACAAGCCGCTGAACAGCTCAATGTCACACAAGCAGCAGTCAGCCAACAAATTCGATTGTTAGAAGAAAACCTACAAGCGAAATTGTTTGAGCGCACCAATAAACAAACCATGCTTACCGAAAAAGGACGAAAACTATTACCCTTTATGCAAAGGGGATTTGAAGAGTTAAGCAGTGGTATTCAAGTCGTTACCGGGGATCCAAATCCACAAATATTACGTATTTCTACCGTGCATTCTTTTTGCTCTCTTTGGCTGGTTCCTAGGCTTCAGGAGTTCCAAAAATTACACCCTGAAATAATGGTGCAACTTGCTCCATCCAGTGCTCTTATTGATTTTCAACAATCAAATATTGATTTGGCAATTCGTATGGGCAGAGGTGGTTATGCTGATTTAACCGAGAAGAAAATCTATGATGATAACCTCATCTTTGTGGCAAGCCCGAAGCTGCTAGACGGTATTGATAAGGATGACCCTGAGCAAGTATTTCAGTTACCTTGGATAGAGGATACCAGCATAGGAATACAGGAAACCTTTCAAAAATACTGTAAAAACATAAATTTTAACTATGAAAATTTGGTTCCCGTCATTCAAACCAATGATGCACTGCCGCTAATTGATAGTGCGGTGCATGACCGCGGTTTCTTAATGGTAAATAGTAGCTTAGTGGCTGAACATATACGCGCTGGTCGTTTAGTTAAGCTACTCAACTACTCGATAAAAAGTCCCTATTCACTTTACCTTGTCGCGCCAGAACAGCAATTTTCATGGAGAAAAGTTAAGCTATTTGAAGACTGGATAGTACCTAAACTACGTAAGTCATTCTCCGATCTAGACAGTTATGAATAACTCATGATCTTTAGGGTTTACTCAACAAAAATGCCACCTTGATTAACAAGATGACATTTTATAAAACAAATTCATTTGAAGCGTTTCTTTAAGATGAATGGCGCTAGAACAAGGCGGAAGCACGGAGCTTGGTTTACCAAGTGAGTACTTACAACGCTGTTATCGCTCCATTTAGCGATAAGAAACCTTCAAATTAGGCTTCTACTTGTAAGATAACAGTATCTGCTTTCTTGGTGTACTGCTCCATCTTATCGAAGTTCAAGTACCTATAAGTATCAGCTGATGTGGCATCAATTTTAGACGCGTATTCCATGTACTCAGCCGGGCTAGGTATTTTACCTAAGATAGCACCAACACCAGCAAGCTCTGCAGAGGTTAAGTAAACATTGGCGCCATTTCCTAAACGGTTAGGGAAGTTACGTGTAGACGTTGAAAGTACTGTAGATTTATCAGCTACACGTGCTTGGTTACCCATACATAATGAACAACCAGGTGCTTCAACACGCGCGCCAGCTTTACCGAAAATAGAGAAATAACCTTCGTCACTTAACTGCGCGCTATCCATTTTCGTTGGTGGTGCTACCCACATACGTGTTGGTAATGTGCCACCACTCTCTTCAAGGAAAGAGTCAATTATTTTACCCGCGGCACGAAAATGTCCAATGTTAGTCATACATGAACCGATGAATACTTCATCGACTTTAACACCAGCAACTTCTGATAATAATTTGGCATCATCAGGGTCATTTGGACAACAAACGATAGGCTCTTTGATATCAGCTAAATCAATTTCAATAATATGTGCGTATTCGGCATCGCTATCAGCAGACATTAATGAAGGTTTAGCTAACCATGCTTGCATACCTTTAATACGACGAGTAATGGTACGAACATCGCCATAGCCTTCGGCAATCATCCACTTAAGCATAACAATGTTAGAGTTTAAGTACTCGCTAACTGAATCTTCTTCAAGTTTAATAGAACAACCGGCAGCGCTGCGTTCAGCTGATGCATCTGATAATTCAAATGCTTGCTCAACTGATAAACCTTTCAGGCCTTCAATTTCTAGTATGCGGCCTGAGAATTCATTAATTTTACCTGCTTTCTCAACGGTTAATAAACCTTTCTTGATACCGTAGTAAGGGATGGCATGAACTAGGTCACGTAAAGTGATGCCTGGCTGCATTTCACCTTTAAAGCGCACTAATATCGATTCCGGCATATCAAGGGGCATAACACCTGTTGCCGCGGCAAAAGCAACTAAACCGGAGCCTGCGGGGAAAGAAATACCTAATGGGAAACGTGTATGTGAATCACCACCAGTACCAACAGTGTCTGGTAATAACATACGGTTTAACCAAGAGTGAATAACCCCATCACCAGGGCGGAGTGATATGCCACCACGATTCATCATGAAATCAGGCAGGGTGTGATGAGTAATAACATCAATAGGCTTAGGATAAGCAGAGGTATGACAGAAAGACTGCATAGTTAAATCAGCGGAGAAACCTAAACAGGCTAAATCTTTTAATTCGTCACGCGTCATAGGACCGGTAGTATCTTGCGATCCTACTGTGGTCATTTTAGGTTCACAGTATTGACCTGGGCGCACACCATCAACATCACAGGCTTTACCAACCATCTTCTGCGCTAAAGTAAAACCTTTAGTAGAAGCTGCAGGGTCTACAGGTGTTGCAAATAAATCAGTCACTACAAGACCTAATGCTTCACGCGCACGACCGGTTAAACCACGACCGATAATTAATGGAATGCGGCCACCAGCACGCACTTCGTCTAATAATACTGGCGCAAGTTTAAAGGTAGAAATAACCTCACCGGCAGCATTCTTAACAACACCTTGGTATGGGTAAATGTCAATAACATCACCCATATTCATTGCTTGTACGTCTAATTCAATGGGTAATGCGCCGGAATCTTCCATGGTGTTGTAGAAAATAGGGGCGATTTTACCGCCTAAACAGACACCACCACCACGTTTATTAGGGATATAAGCAATATCATCACCCATAAACCATAAAACCGAGTTCGTTGCTGATTTACGTGAAGAGCCAGTTCCAACAACATCACCAACATAAGCCAGTGGAATACCATCTTTTTGTAATTCTTTAATTTGCACGATTGGCCCAACGCTGCCGTCTTTATCCGGTGTAATTCCTTGACGAGCAATTTTAAGCATGGCTTTAGCGTGTAATGGAATATCAGGACGAGACCAAGCATCGGGTGCGGGCGATAAATCATCTGTATTGGTTTCACCGGTAACTTTAAAAACTTTAACAGTAATTTTTTCTGCTACTTTTTCTTTTGCAGTAAACCACTCGGCATCAGCCCAAGATTGCATAACTTGCTTAGCAGCCGCGTTGCCTGCTTCGGCTTTTTCTTGCACGTCATGGAAAGCATCAAACATTAGTAAGGTATGTGATAAACCTTTCGCTGCTGTGGCAGATAATTTGTCACAGTCAAGAAGATCAATCATGGGTTGGATATTATAACCACCTAACATGGTGCCTAATAATTGTGTGGCTTTTTCAGCGCTTAAAATAGCTGAAGTGACTTCACCTTTAGTCACAGCGGCTAAAAAACCTGCTTTAACGTAAGCCGCATCATCAACCCCTGCGGGTACACGATTACTTAATAAATCAATTAAAAAGGCTGCTTCACCCATCGGTGGGTTTTTAATTAATTCAACTAATGCAGCTGTTTGTTCGGCGTCTAAAGCCTTAGGTACTATGCCTACTGCTGCACGTTCCGCTACGTGGTTGCGATATTCTTGAATCACGACTCTCACCTTTTGATAGGGCGGACACTTATTACTTCTTATTAATTGGACTCGATTCTTTGGTTATCAAGACTAGGACAAAGTGGTTAAGTATCCGAAATTAAAAATTATCGATACCTTGCTGCAGTTACTTATTTAAAAGTTAAAGGACAGCAGGGTGATGACTACTATTTGGACTCTATCACTAAATATAGACGATAATTAATCTACACAGGCGCCAAATAAATTGATATTTACCATTACGTGTGAAGAAAGTGTTATGAGTAAAGTGGTATAACCACTATAACTATATCCACTACCAACTATAACCAATGTGAATAGTGCTTATTTAAGCAAATGATTACGTAGTGCTTAGAAAATCAGGTAAAATAGAGATAAGTAGAGATAAAATTTGTCCATGCTAATGATGACAATGTTATTAGCGCCTTAGAACTAGAGAGAGTTTTAAATGAGTCTATATATAGAATACATTAAAGAAATTGAAAGTCGTAAAAATGATCTAGCATTGGCTCCTTTGCCAATTGATGGCGCGGAGTTATTATCTGAGATTATTGCTCAAATTAAAGATTCAGCAAATGAGCATAGAGCTGATTCACTTAACTTTTTCATCTATAACACTTTACCAGGCACAACTAGTGCTGCCGGTGTAAAAGCTGCTTTCCTAAAAGAAATAATCTTAGGCGAATCTGTACTAGCAGAAATTACCCCTACGTATGCTTTTGAATTGTTGTCTCACATGAAAGGCGGACCTTCAATTGAAGTACTTCTTGATTTAGCATTATCTGATGACGCAGCAGTCGCAAAACCAGCAGCAGAAGTATTAAAAACACAAGTATTTTTATATGACGCTGATACAGCTCGTCTTGAAGCGGCTTTTAAAGCAGGCAATGCGCTTGCTAAAGAGGTTTTACAAAGCTACGCACAAGCTGAATTTTTCACTAAGCTTCCAGAAATAGCAGAAAAAATTGAAGTCGTTACTTATATTGCTGGTGAAGGCGATATATCAACTGACTTACTTTCTCCTGGTCATCAAGCTCACTCTCGTGCTGATCGTGAATTACACGGCAAGTGTTTGATCACTCCAGAAGCTCAAGCAGAAATACAAGCATTACAAGCTAAGCACCCTAAAGCTAAAGTAATGCTTATCGCAGAAAAAGGCACTATGGGTGTTGGTTCTTCTCGTATGTCTGGTGTTAACAACGTTGCACTATTGGCGGGTAAAAAAGCAAGTCCTTACGTACCATTTATTAACATTGCCCCAGTTGTTGCAGGTACTAACGGCATCGCTCCTATCTTCCTGACTACTGTTGATGTAACTGGTGGTATTGGTCTTGACCTTAAAAATTGGGTTAAGAAAGTAGATGCTAATGGTAACAATGTTGTTGACGATAATGGCGATGCAGTGCTAGAAGAAGCTTACTCGGTAGCTACAGGTACTGTATTAACTATCGATACTAAAGGGCAGAAGTTATATAACGGTGATAAAGAATTAGTTGACGTATCTTCAGCATTCACTCCACAAAAAGTGGAATTCATGAAAGCAGGTGGTTCTTACGCGGTTACTTTCGGTAAGAAATTGCAAACATTTGCGGCAGAAACTTTGGGCGTTGAAACACCTGCTGTTTACGCAGCATCTAAAGAGATCTCACATGAAGGTCAAGGTTTAACTGCTGTTGAAAAAATATTTAACCGTAACGCAGTTGGTGTTGCTTCAGAAACTCCATTACATGCAGGTTCTAACGTTCGCGTGACAGTGAACATTATTGGTTCTCAGGACACCACTGGCCCAATGACATGCCAAGAGTTAGAAGCGATGGCTGCTTCTACAATTTCGCCAATCGTTGACGGTGCTTATCAGTCTGGTTGTCACACCGCATCGGTATGGGATAGCAAAGCAAAAGCGAACATTCCTAAGCTCATGAGCTTTATGAATAAGTTTGGTCTTATCACTGCGCGTGATCCTAAAGGTGCTTACCTGCCGATGACAGATGTTATTCATAAAGTATTGAATGATATTACTGTGGACGACCGCGCTATCATCATCGGTGGTGATTCGCATACTCGTATGTCTAAAGGCGTCGCTTTTGGTGCCGACTCAGGTACAGTGGCGATCGCATTAGCAACGGGTGAAGCGGCTATGCCAATCCCTGAATCAGTTAAAGTAACCTTTAAAGGTCACATGAAAGACCACATGGATTTCCGTGACGTAGTACACGCAACGCAATTGCAAATGCTTAAGCAATTTGGTGGCGAGAATGTTTTCCAAGGTCGTGTGATTGAAGTACACATTGGTACTTTATTAGCTGACCAAGCATTCACTTTTACCGATTGGTCTGCAGAGATGAAAGCAAAAGCGTCTATCTGTATTTCTGAAGATGACACTTTAGTTCAATCACTTGAGCTAGCTAAAAATCGTATCCAAATAATGATCAATAAGGGTATGGAAAACACAGAAAAAACACTTAACGGTTTAATTGCTTTAGCTGATAAACGTATCGACGGGATCAAAGCAGGCACTACCCCGGCATTATCACCAGATGATACCGCTAAGTATTACGCAGAAGTGGTTGTTGATTTAGATGCTATTGATGAGCCAATGATTGCTGATCCTGACGTAAATAATGATGATCTATCTAAGCGTTATACCCATGACGTAATTCGTCCTGTTTCATTCTACACAGATAAATCAGTTGATTTAGGTTTTGTTGGTTCTTGTATGGTGCATAAAGGCGATATGCAAATCATCGCGCAAATGTTACGTAACATGGAAGCACAAGGTAAGAAGATTGAATTTAAAGCACCATTAGTTGTCGCGCCACCAACATACAACATTGTTGATGAGCTTAAAGCTGAAGGTGACTGGGACATTTTACAAAAGTATTCCGGCTTTGAATTTGATGATGCACATCCGAAAGGTGCTGCTCGTACTAAGTACGAAAATATCATGTACCTTGAACGCCCAGGTTGTAACTTATGTATGGGTAACCAAGAGAAAGCTGAACCAGGCGATACGGTAATTGCTACTTCTACACGTTTATTCCAAGGTCGTGTGGTAGCGGATACTGCAGAGAAGAAAGGTGAATCATTACTTGGTTCAACGCCTCTAGTTGTACTTTCAACTATGCTGGGTCGTTTCCCTACTCTTGCAGAGTACAAAAGTGCTGTAGACGGTATTAACTTAACTAAGTTCACTCCACCAACACATGAGCTGAGCACTAAGTTCACCGGTGAAGCTGTACCAATTAAAGTAGTTTAATCCCTAATTAGGGGCTAACTAGGAGCTAATTAGGCGCTAGCTAGGCGCTCTATTTTAATAGCTAAATCAATAATGGGGGCTACTTGTATAAGTAGCCCCCATTTTTTTCATCTTAAATTTATTTACAATAAGCTTTATTAAACGTGAGTCGATAACCACTGCACAGGATTAATATCCGTGACTTAATACCCGTAAAAAGGATCATTTATTTGCTTATTGCACACTCTAATTTTGCGGTTAAGTTTGGCATAATCAAATTTGGTGAAGCACGCGGATAATCAAAACTCTCAACCCCTTTAACTAACTCCAATTTGTAGCCATACTGACCACAAATTAAATATCCTCTACGCAATAAAAAAGCAGATAAACGGTCAAAACTAACGTTATTATTAGCTATAACTTCAAGTTGATAATTATTATCATCAAATTTCGTTTTTTTTAATTGCAGCTGGTGATCAAAGTCCCACTCAGATTTCGCTTGGCCTAGAACGGCTGTACTTGGTCCAGCACATGCACCTAAAAAGAATGCACATAGTGGTGGAAGGATATATTTATGCGCGAGCTTAGTTTTTAGCATTGTCATCGTTATTTTCCTTATAACTTTTGCCATTACCTTGAATTTTATAGTTTATCAAAAAACAAGCTATTACAATACTTAACAGTAACTTAAGGCTAATGATCTTTTGCCCAGGTAACATAAGTTAAGTGTCTGATACCATGACGATCAATTCGAATAAACACTTCTTTATTCCCCCTACGTCCTAGTGACATCCCCCAACCTATTTCACTATTATTCGATGGTTCCTCCGATTTATTACAGCCCTTACCTTTGGGTGCATTACATGAATTACCATCAGTTGAGTTACTACCTGTACTCGGGCCACCTGAATATGAATTATAACTATCAAAAGAATGATACATCGCCGCTAACTGCTCAAAGTCATGAGAGTCTGGGTCCAAGAAAGGTGGATCCTGATATTCCATACATGAGGTAGAGGAAGCTTGGTCAAAGTCTTCATCTTGGTGACCTAAGCCCAAGTTATGCCCTAACTCTTGGCAGGTAACACTTTGCTTCCAATCAGCACTGTTATAATAATTCCAAGAAAAATAAGTATCATTAAGTTTGGTGTAGCCACGAGTGATGTGACCTTCAGCATCAAGAGATATGCCGGCAATGCCAAGCCAACCAGTTTGACCATAGGCTAAATTACAGATACGTACTTTGCCAGCTGGCGCTTTACACTGACGGCGTATTTTTTTATTGTTTGTACCATCGCCCTCTTTAACTAAGTTGACTTCGGTGCTTGCTGACCAATCAATAACGGCTTGTCCGACATGCTCATGCCAATCAGCCGTAGTGCTATTAATAAGAATTAAATCAAAAGAAGCAGTGGTTCTTGCCCAGTGATAAGACGACCAAGCATGTTCTGCAAATACAGATGTTGAAAGTAAATAAGTTGCCATTAATATAGCAAGTAGCTTTTTCATAACTTACCTCTTTATCAGTGAGTTATAAGTGCAACATAACTACACCAAATAAATATGTTAGACATCTGTTAAGTATAGCGAACTGTACGGCAATTTCTTCTTCTCAACTAAGCTACTCATGTTAGTTATTTTCGCCCACAATTACCGTAAAGGGGCTTTGCTGGATAAAAAACAACCTATACTAATAACTTGTTTTTTAATTTTGTACGGTGGTTATCATGTCCGATGAAAAATCAAATGAAAACGCTTGGTCGCTAGCTATGCATCAAATTGAATGCTGTAATTGTAGTCATGGCTGTGGTTGTCAGTTCTCCGGTTTTCCAGATAGTGAGTCCGGCAGTTGTGAGGCACTACTTGGCTTTTATATTAAAAGTGGTCAGTTAGACAGTTTAGATCTCACTGGCATAAAAGTAGTTTTTGCTGCCGCTTGGCCTAAAGCCATTCATGAAGGTGATGGTAAGGCATTGTTATTTATCGACTCTGCCGCATCTTCTGAGCAAGTAGCCGCTATTGGTGGTATCTTTTCCGGTCAGTTTGGCGGTATGCCCTTTGAAGCGTTAGCAGGTACCTTCTCTGAGATGGAAGGACCCATAGTAGCCGCTATTACTATGAATACTGATGATAAACACTCTAGCTTTAGCATTGCCGATGTACTTGCAGTAGAACAAACACCCTTGATAAATCCGATGAATGGTGAAGATCAAAATGTCCATATCACCTATCCTGATGGTGGCTTCTTTTGGAATGATGGCATCATAGGCACCAGTAAAACCATGTCAATAAAACATAATATGTTGTCGTTTGACCATGTTGGTCAGTTTGCTGCCAAAGCTGAAGTTAACTGGGCTAACTCTTAGCACAGCAATGAAGATGACTTATCAGAAAATCAACATGATTCAATTAAAGAAACACTGGTCACTACACGCGGTGGCAATCATTATCGTAGCCGCTTGGTATTACATGTTTTTTTTGATGACTATGAATATGGCTCCGGTTACTCAGTGGAGTTACCTAGATATAATTGTGCTGTTTAGTATGTGGTCAATCATGATGGCAGGTATGATGTTACCTTCTGCCTTGCCAATATTTCACTTAATTGAAAAGATTAATGATCAGCGTAAGGCACGTAATGCTCCATACGCGGCAAGCTTTTATTTTATTATTGGCTACTTACTCGCTTGGCTTGGCTATAGCTTAGCGATTACCCTGCTGCAATGGTGGTTTCATCATTTAGCCTTATTAACACCTATGATGAACAGCGCTCAGCTTGAGTTTACTTGTTTAATTCTGTTGATTTCCGGGGTGTATCAGTGGTTACCTATTAAACAGCGTTGCTTAAACTATTGTCGTTCGCCACTGGGCTTTTTAACTTCCTCTTGGCAAGAAGGCATAGCAGGTGCTATTAAAATGGGCTTCTGTCACGGTCAGTACTGTCTTGGCTGTTGCTGGCTGTTAATGACATTGCTCTTGATTTTTGGGGTAATGAGTTTACCGTGGATCATTGCCTTAACGCTTATAGTTGCCATTGAAAAGCTATTTGCCCATGGCTTGATATTTAGCAAGATACTAGGGGCGTTATTGGTATTTTTGGCCTGCTATATGTGGTTTATGAATTAACCACTCTTAGTACTTTAAATAGTAGTAGTGATCACTATCCAATAACGCGCGACTATTAGACATTAACTCGAAACTGAAAGTCATGACTTTATTGCCAGTCAACTAAACCATACTTAGCTAATATAAGTGATAATTCACCACTGGCACGTAACTGTTCAATACCCTCAGATAAAATGCTGGCATACTCTTTTGACTCTGCAATAGCTGGAGAAAAGGCAATATATGCAGGCTTCGCAGGAGAAAGCACGCCAGCAAGAATAAAATTTTCTTGTTGTTCTTCTTGTTGATTTAGTTGCTTACTTACATACCAAAATACCGCATCAGTCTCGATCAATACATCAATTAAGCCCTGCTCGAGTAAAGCAATATTCTCCGTTAACGGTTTATTACCAAACGCGGTATAGATACGTTTTGCATCACCTTGATTGATTGCGATATATCGATCCAAACTATCTGTATAAGCATAGCCATCTGCTACCGCTAACAACTGATTATTCAATGAGTCTATCTGCTGATAGCGCCAATAACTTTTATCTAAAGTAAAGAAACTAAAGCCAATCAAACCTTGCTCATTTTTTGGATAAATAAAATCTGGCGCATCGGATTTATAGCCACCAACGACAGCTGAAATTCTGCCGGTTCGGCATAGTTGTAATGCTCTTGACCAAGGAATAATTTGATAACTAATTTTGATATTATGCTCAGCAAACACTTGCTGAGCAATTTCAACCATATAACCTGGATAATCTGAATTAGGTAGGCAATTAAATGGGCACCAATGATCAGCAGCAATAGTAAGAATGACCTTGCTTCGATTTAAGTTATCTTGGCCACTTACTGGTAGTGAATTATTTGCACTTATAGCAAGAGGAAAAATAACGACAGTGATAAATAAAATTGCGTATTTGTACATGTAACAACTAAAAATAGAATCAGCTTAATAGTTAGTTAAGCACAAAAAATTTTATAGTGTTAATGCCTCAACATTGCTCGCCATAAAGCTCACGCAACAGCTTGAGATAACTCGCTAAGTTAATATTTTCATCTGTACTGAATTTTTCAGACTCCACCACTAGTGCTTGTATTCTATCTAAACGAAACTCTCGATAATCATGGCGAAGTTGGCACCAAGCAATCAAGGTCCATTTTTGTCCCCAATAAACTAAACCAAGCGGTATAAGCACTCTATTTGAATGTTCACCATCGGCTTTTTGATATGCCATGGTGAGGTAGCATTGCTGCTGAATAGCTTTACGTATTGACAACGAATGTTGCGCCGCTTCAGTATTGAGATAATGTTTAGAAACCAGTAAACAGTTTTGCTGATTAGTTTCTTTTAATCGCTCGGGAATAACCGCTTCAATCTTTACTCTTGCCTCTTCGGCCGATATTGCTAACTCTTTATCACTCCAGCCTTGCACCATTTTCAAGCCAAGCTGAACGGCAAGTAATTGCTCGGCGGTGAACATTATCGGCGGTATTTCAAAACCTGGTTGCAATCGGTAGCCAACACCCGCCTCACCTTCAACAGGGAAGCCCGTATCAAGTAACACTTGGATATCACGATAGATGGTGCGCTCTGACGTTTCTAACACCTCAGCAAGCTGACGGGCTGTTATCACAGTACGCCGCCCTTTGAGCAAGGTAATTATTTTAAGTAAGCGATCCGCTTTAGCCACAGCTTTCCGTTTCCGTACATTGAGATGACAGCAGAATATCAGCGTGTTGCATCTTCGTTGACTCGATATCAATGATAGCCATTAACTGCTGGCATACTTTTGACTGCATAAACTTTTCTTGCGCGGATTTCGCCGCTACTTCATCTTGCCAATAAACCACATCAAACCAGCTATCACTGTCTTTTTGATAACAGACAGAGCGATACAAAAAACCAGAGAATTCCCGCACTTGCTCCATGACCAATTTATTTAGCTCAAGCATTTGTTGCTGACTAACACCTGCTTTACTTTTAAAGGTCACTAATTCTAATACCTGCATAATATCTTCCTTATTTGATATATACCCAAGCGACTTCAATATGCTCGTTTCAGGACGCCTGAGCGATTCATGATCAAGGCGTGTATTTCATTAATGATTGTTCCCTTAATGAACTACGCAACCATGAACTTGATTTACTCAGACGTCCCAGAATGGCTGGTTTAGCAACGCTTTACGCTACGTTATTGACTTCGACAATAGAATAACTATTCTCTTCATTCAATGCCTTGCCTAAAGACGTTTCTAATTCCAGCTGAATCCTGCATCTTGAGGTGGCTTGGGTATAGTTAGTATGTTTGTTTTCTCGCTCACTATTATCAAACAAGGCTACTGACAAAAACTGTCAGTAGCGGAAAATATATTAAAATTAACAGGTAAATAGCCGACTTTCTTAACTCTTATAAACCGCTTGCTTCATTATTTTTTATCTACGCTACGGGCAAGATTCGCTAAATCACTGTCATCGATAAAAGGTACTAGGGTGAAACCATACTGGTAACTTTTGGCTGGAATGCGGTAAGCCTCATGGACTAGTCGCCCCCACGAAGTATCACCACCCACGCCCATTTGTTTATGATCAATATTGACTGTCACCAAATCACGCATTAATAGTTCTGCGCCATGTTTACTGGTTACTGGCACTAAGCCTGAAGCGGAAGCACTGCCATCTTTTCCAGCAATAAAGTCGATATCTTGCTGTAAATAAGGCCAAGCACTTACACTTAATGGCTGGTCACCAACGGCTAATAAACCTGAGCCTGTCGGGCTTTTCATTGCTAGCCAACGCACATCGGTTTTATTGGCATTTTCTTGGGGTCTAGCGTAATGATGAATTTGCGCTGTCACTGCCGCCTGATACAAACCAATGGCCGCTGAGCTTTTTCTGTCAGCGTAGCTCTCGTGTGGTCCACGGCCAAACCAGTTAATAAACTGATACTCGCCGGGCATAACCAACTGCATACCCATACGGGGAATATCAGCTAACTTTTGCCCTTTGGCCAGGTTAAGTTCACTGGATACATGCACTCGTCCATTGGCTGATATTTGATAATTTACTTGGTAGCTACCCACAAATAACTCACTCGAGTAAACCGCTTTAACTAGGATGCTTGCATCCACTGTCATACTAGATAACTTAACTAACTGTAAGCTACTTGCAGCCTGTTGCCATACTTGAGCTCTTTTTTGTAGACCATTACCTAGATCATTATCGGTTGGTGCCCGCCAAAAATTAACGGTTAGCGGCTGTTTAACCAATGGCGATATTAATGACTTTCCTTGATAATTAAACTTAGTTAGCCAACCGCTCTGCTGACTAAATGCTACCGTTACGTCATCATTAGAGAGTGTTAACTGACCATGCTGTTCAACTCGCTGCAAGGCACTGCCTGAAGGAATATCAACCTCAGCAGCATGATATTTAACTGGCATTTTAAATTGCTCAAAGGCGACTTCATGGCCTCGTGCTAATAATGGCTGCGGCTTATTGACCACCATTTTAACCGTTAAAAAGTACTCTTTATCACTACTCTTAGGTAAATGGGTCAGTATTTCCTTAAGCATGATCACTTTAGTCTGACCGGCAGCAATATCTGCCATAGCACGGTGTCCTTGAGCAACTAAATCGCCATCAGCCGTTAACAACCACTGCAAGTCATACTGGCTTAGGTTACTGAAGGCAAACTTGTTGGTAATGCTAAAGCTCGCTTGCCTTAAATCTTCTGCAGCAAACTTCACTGGCTGGTAAACTTTTTTTACCTCGAATAAGTGTGGATGCGGCTCACGATTTGGATTCACTAAACCATTATTAAGAAAGTTACCATCGCTGGGTAAATCAGGATGAAAGTCTTTGCCGTAAGCCCAGTATTTAACACCGTTACTATTGGTGTACTCTAAGGACTGGTCAACCCAATCCCAGATAAAGCCACCTTGCAAGACATCATATTTTTCAATGACATCCCAATAGTCTTGTAAATTACCTACTGAATTACCCATAGCATGAGCATATTCAATCATAATGGCTGGACGATGAGGATTTGATTTAGCGTATTTCTCTAAACGTTCAATCGATGGGTACATTGGGGCAAAAATATCGGTGTAATGCTCTTCACCTGCGGGCTCATATTGCACCGGACGGCTATTATCGCGCTCTTTAAGCCACTGATAGGTCGCGGCAAAAACTTTTCCTTCCCCTGCTTCATTACCCAAAGACCAGATAATGATAGACGGATGGTTTTTATCTCGTTCAAACATCCGCTTGGTGCGATCTAAATGGGCCGGTAACCAACTCATTTCATTACCTAGCTGGGTCTTTTTATCAATGGCTAATGGATGTGATTCGATATTGGCTTCATCGATAACATACAAGCCATATTTATCCGTTAAATCATACCAATAGGGGTCATTCGGATAATGACTTGAGCGCACAGCATTGATATTAAATTGCTTCATCAATTTAATATCCTGTTCCATTAAGGCTTTAGTGACTACATGACCATGCTTTGGTGAAGTCTCATGCCTATCAACACCACGAATATAAATAGCCTTGCCGTTAATCGTTAACTGACTATTTTTAATTTCAATATGACGAAAGCCAATATCATCTTTAATCGCGGTAAGTACCCGACCATTTTTATCGGTTAAGGTGATGAGTAAAGTATATAAATTAGGGGTTTCCGCATTCCATAACCTTGGCTGAGAAAACGAGCCAGTTAAACTAACTTGCTGTTTATCCTCGCTATCAATACTAATCGTTTTTTCAGCAGAAATAACCGGCTTTAAGTTATTACTGGGATCAAGTAATTGGTAAGCCACCGTTAACTTACCGCTGTTATGCTTAGCCAAGTTGTCCACATCAACAATGACACTAAACTCTGCTTGGCTAAAGTCTACACTTAGCTCAGGTTTGACATGAAAATCGACAATATGCTGTTGCTCTCGGGCATACAGGTAAACATCACGCTCTATGCCCGATATACGCAACATATCTTGGCTTTCTAAATAGCTGGCATCGGTCCAACGGCGTATTTGCAACGCTAATAAGTTTTCACCTCCGTTAAGATACGGCGTTAAATCAAATTCTGCCGGAGTTTTTGAGCCTTGACTAAAGCCAACTTTTTCACCATTTAACCAGACATCTAAGGATGATTTAGCTGCACCTATATGCAATATAACCTGCTTATTGGCCCATTTTTTAGGTAAGGTGAATTTTTTTCGATATGAGCCAATAGGATTATAATCGCTTGGCACATCTGGCCATGTGGTGCTAAAAGGAAAACGTTCGTCTAAATAGATAGGATAGCCGAACCCTTCAACCTCCCAGTTTCCTGGTACAGGAATTTGTGACCAACTAGAGTCGTCAAAAGCCTTCTGTTCAAAGCCTTGCGGTTTATTGCTAGGAGAGCGCTGCCAATTAAACTGCCACAGGCCATTAAGTAAAATGAAGTTATCACTTTGCGCTTTATTATCATCAAGTGCCGCATTGACTGTACTATAAGGGAAAAAACTCGCATGAGGTGCGAGTTTATTGATAGCAAATACTTGATGATCTTGCCAAGGTTCTCGCGCCTGCTCAGCTAACACACTTGTTGTAAAAAAAGTGACGCCAAAAATAAGAAATAACAAACCAGCTTTCATTAAAAACACCCATTGCATACAATATACCAACATACTATGAGCAAGCTCAAACTAGTTCAAGTGTTTTACTATTATTTTATCACTAAAAAATGACTTTATAGCGCTTTCATCTAGAAGCTAGTAAGGCTCTAAAAGTAGATCCTTGCTATGAATTTAAACTATGTAAGCTAACTTTTGAGTGGATGTTCAATTAACTTAAATTGAGTATTGGGCTCACCAAAAACATAGATGCTACAGTTTTCCCAGCTTGTTGGTAGCTTCCAGGTAGAATTTTGTCCTATGGTATAAACATGACGTTTATTAGCACAGCGAACATCTAGAGTATGTAACGATCCTTCGACATCGGTTAATGAAAACTCCTTTCTAACTAGAGCTGCACTCCAAAAGTCGTGGTCGACAATATCGGCTGACCTGACTAAATTTTGATCACCCCCAATAAATTCATCGACCTTTGCCATAGTTTCTGCCAATTTTGCTAAATATGGCTTTGCTGCCTCCAGCTTAATAAGTCTATTATAGCTGCCGTGTGCTGCTCGGAATTCATTCAACTCAAGCTCAAGAGAAAGTATTGTATAAAGAGTTGCCAATCTTTGTTTTTCGTTGTTATCACCTTTTATACTTCGTACTCGCCTTAAATGAAACAACCTTAATTCCTTGTCACCTTTAGCTTTTGCATAATCCGCTGCTAATAAGTGCATATAGTTATTTTCAGACAAATGCATATATTTACTCTTTTTCATCAAGGCTATCTGTATTTCTACCTCGTCATAGTCCTTTGCAGTTAACGCTTTCTGTGCTTTTTTATATTTAGATATGAATTTCCTCGTGGCTCCTGTGGTGCCATTTTTATTCATTTTAAAGTCCATTTGCACTGAGTTGACACATTGCTGAATCGGTTTACCTTTTTCATAGGCTGGTTTATATTTCCATTTCTTTACCGCTCTTACCGCTTCTTTAGCAAAATCTATACTACCTGATGTTTCGTTCACCAAAACATCGCTGACATTACCCTCTTTATCGATAACAAAACTAAGCCTTGCCCATCCTTCTCGACGGCTTCTAGCAGCATTAATTGGGTATTTAGGTTGTACTCTTTTTATTGGCTCAGGAAGAAATATAGTCGAGAGATGTTTAGAAAGATTATTGGCATGATTCGTAGTAGTGCTATTTTCTTGCGCTTGGATAGAGTTTGTAAAAAATAGCGATGTCATTAGCATCATGCTGATAGGGTAAATTTGCATTAGTCAGTCCTTTGGTTTTTACAATAGGTTAACACCTACACCAGAAAAAACCATTCATTACCCCGGTAAAGATTCCCGCAGATAAGCCAATGGATACATTTACCACTGACGGAGCATAAATAACCAAACAGAGCTCATGTACAAAGAAGGAGTCATTTCGATTAACTTTCCCACAATTCCCAACACTTAATTTCATCTCCCTGATAACTATAAAAAATGACATAGACCGAATAAATTAAAACATTTTTATTCAGAGTAAATAACAAGTATGATAATCAACCAAAATAAATTAAGCTATTGTTCTTTGGGTACTTTTAAACCCAATAATGCACTATTGGTGGCAAACATAATAATAAGAAGAAAATAGTATGCAAATGAAGAAAAAAACTTACTGGCAGTATATTCGCACTATAGCTTTCACTGGAGTGAGCATAAGTGCGCTTTTTAGCCCCATGGCAAATGCTATTGAAATAACGGCAGAAATGAGCCCTGAAGTTACCGCTGAATTTAATAAACGGTTAGCTTTGCAAACTTGGCCAGAGATGCATACTAAGTTAGCCTTGATGGATAACCCCTACGCTACATTTTATAAGGTCATCAGAAAGAAGCTTAAGGCAGAAGCAGAGCCAGGTCAAAATCGGCGCTTAATGACTGATGAAGAAAGCATAGTAACAGCTAAAAAGAAACGCTTTGATTATTGCCAAGCATCATTACCCTTTTTTGTTAGCTTTGCGAAAAGGGCAGATAATTTATCTACTCTAGAAGACAACCCTCTTACTAAAGCTCAGCTTATGAAAGGCAATGGCGTTAAGTATCCCTTTACTGAAGAGCAAACTAATAATGCTAACTTTAGACCTGCGCAAATAGCGTTAACACTAGGTTGGAAATACCAAGGTAAAGGGGAACAATATGCAGAAGAATTTCTTGCTACCTGTTTAGCTATACCCCTTAACTTGTATGTCACTAAAGATAAGCTTTAATAATCTAAACAAGAATATAAACCTAAAAAAAGCCAGTTATTTTAGTTAAGTAACTGGCTTTTTTAATTAATATCTTCAACTTACCGCAAAGGTAAAAACTTTCCGGAATTGATACCAATCATAGCCTTCCACATAACACCAGCGGTTCATTTTTTTAAATTATATACTTTTTCCTGCATGGCCTACGCTAGCATTATCTCAACGAGAAAAGCCCAAGAGAAGGTTTTTAAGGCTTGTATTGTTTGTATCAAACTTGATACAAATGTTAAACAAATGGGTACGCCGAGGCTATGATAAGCAAGGTACATTAACTTCATCTTTAACGGGTAATAAATTCGAGATTTTTATGAAAACATCAATACTGCTTGCCAGCCTGCTATGCATGGTAACTAATGCAAACGCACAAAATAGTGCACTCTTCTCAAATGAACAATGGCTGACCACCAAGTTAACCAATGAGCATAATAATAAGCTTATTAATGGCAAAGCCTCAGGTAAAAAAACTTTCGATATCAATATCGCTGAATTAGAGCAATTAACCAGAGATAACAAATCCTTACTTATCGATTTACCTTTGCCAAATGGAGAGTTTGTCCAATTCAAACTTAACTCTTCAGCGGTAATGAGTAGCGAGTTAGCTGATAAATACCCATCAATTAAAACCTTTACTGGCTACCAAGTTAATAATCCCGAACATTCAGGCCGATTTGATATTACCCCCCATGGTTTCCATGGTGTATTTAATTATGAAAAAGAAAAAGTCTACATAGAACCCATTAGTCGAGAGAATAATTACCAATATCAAAGTTATTTTAAAAAAGATGCTCAGCCATTAACTAAAGATGCTCCAGGACGTCGATTAGCACCGAGAAAAAGTTCATTACCTTCTTTCCCGCTAAAAAATATAGCTCGAAAAACCATGAAAAAAACAGCGAATGACTTAATCACTTATAAAATAGCCATGGCGGCGACAGGTGAATATAGTAGTTTCCATGGCGGTACTAAGGAAAAATCGTTAGCGGCCATAGTAACCTTACTCAACAGAGTAAATGATGTTTACAGTAGAGACTTGGCGATACAATTTGAACTAGTGGCCAATAATGACGCCATTATTTACTTAAATGCGTCTACCGACCCCTTTAAAAATACCGATGAAGATATAGATACCGTTAGCCAAGTTATTAATGGCGCAATAGGGGCAGGCAATTATGATATAGGGCATTTGGTTGGCACCGGCGGTGGTGGTTTAGCAAGCTTTGCTGTTGTCTGCTCTGCTGGAAAAGCGGAAGGTATTACCGGTAGTGACAGTCCAACAGCAGATGCCTTTCATATTGACTATGTGGCCCACGAGATTGGTCATCAGTTTGGTGCAGAACATACCTTTAATGGCAGCCAAGATGCTTGTGAGGGCAACCGAGTATCAACCAGTGCATATGAGCCAGGTAGTGCTTCTACCATCATGGGCTATGCAGGAATTTGCGCTGAGCAAAACTTACAAAACAGCTCAAATCCATATTTTCATATCCATTCAATTGACCAAATTAGTGCCTTTAATCGACAAATCAGCTCATCATGTGGCGTTAAAACACAGCTAAATAATACTGCACCCATAGTCAATGCGGGAAGTGACTATACCATTCCTGCTCGTACACCTTTCACGTTAACAGGGTCAGCAACTGATGTAGACGGTGACTCGCTAACTTATAGCTGGGAACAAGTTGACTTAGGTGGCGCAACGAGTAGCAAAGCTGAAGATCAAACAGATGACGGTAGTAAACCATTATTTAGAACACTATCTCCGACATCAAATACAAGCCGTACTCTTCCTGCCATGGCAGACATTCTAGCCAATAAAAACGTTTATGGAGAGACATTACCAACAACTACCCGAGAGCTAAATTTCAGACTAGTTGTTAGAGATAACCAAGGTAATGTCAGTGATGATGCGACAAAGATTAGTGTAATTACTAACCAGCAAGGTTTCACCATTAACCAACCTAGCACTTGGCATGGTACAAAACAGTTAGTCACTTGGAATACGGCAGCAACCGAACAAGCCCCAGTTTCATGTACACAAGTTAACTTACTGCTTTCAGTGGATTCTGGTTTAACCTTCAGCCAAACATTAGCAAATAAAACAGCAAATGATGGCAGTGAAGAAGTCATCTTACCTGAGTTAACAACCGAAAAAGCGCGATTAAAATTAACATGTGAAAATAATATTTTCTTTGCTATCAATAACCAAGATTTTCAGATTAATAGTCAAAGCACGACAAATAGTAAACCTACAGCGGTTGATGACCAAATAACGCTAGAGCAAGATAAAGTAACAACAATCGACGTGTTAAGTAATGACATCAGTACCGATGGTCAGAGCTTACAATTGAAGAGTGTTAACTATACAGGTACAGGTAACGTCACCATCACTGACAATAAACTTAGCTATACACCAGCAACAGGCTTTGTTGGCAATGAACAGTTAACTTATACCATAGCAGATAGCAGCGGTGACCAAGCTACAGCAGCATTAACCATTACCGTCACAGCTAAGCCAGTTGTTACACCAACAGCAAGCTCTTCTGGTGGTAGTATGTATTATCTAATATTACTAACTGTACTGGCTTTGAGAAATAGAATTTTTAAAAGGATATAAAAATGAAAAATTTACTTTGGTTAAATGTACTAATCTTAGCGGCTTGCGGCAGTGATATAAGTAAGGGTGCACAGGAACAACAGGTCGAATTACCTACTAATATTGCTCAAGCAATCAATATAGCTAAGGAGAATAAAGATCACAGATTAATGTACACTCTTGGCAGAAACCCTGTCATTCCGGGTTTTGAAACAAACAACTTTGCTGCACTTAAAAAACAATGTGGTATAAAGCCCATACACGGCACCGGCGATGTAATAAAAAGCCCAAGTGATAAACAAGAGCGCAGAGTGAAGTATCAGTTTGCTAAAGAATATAATAGTAAGATCTATGATATTTGCCAAAAATTAGAGCATAAATAACATATTATGAACAATGACATTCAAAGCAGTGAAACCATTTTAATTATCGATGATGATGCCGAGTTGACCTCACTCATTAGTCAATATTTAACAATGAATGGTTATCAGGTAAGTGTGGAACATAATGGTGCCAATGCGCTAACAATGGCCGCACATATTCAGCCAGACCTCATTGTTTTGGATCTCATGTTGCCAGGCGTAGATGGCTTAACTATTTGCCGTCAATTAAAGCCTGACTTTATCAATCCTATCATAATGTTAACTGCGTTAGATGATGATATTGATGAGGTTACTGGGCTAGAAGTAGGCGCCGACGATTACTTATGTAAGCCAATAAAGCCTAGGGTTTTATTGGCTCATATCAGGGCTCAGTTAAGAAGACAATCACATCTTAAAAACCTAATTCCACAAGATATAAAACATGTCAGCAATGGCGCTCTCACCATTGATATTAGAAAACGTATAGTTCGCTATAATGAAAAGGAAATTACCTTATCCAGCGCTGAGTTCGATTTACTCTGGGTACTGGCAATGAATGCTGGCAGTATTATCTCAAGAGATCAGTTACATAAAGAAATCTTTAAATTAGATTATGATGGTTTTGACCGCTCTATTGACCTTAGAATTTCAAGATTAAGAAAAAAGTTGGGCGATGACCCCAAAGAACCAAAAATTATTAAAACTATTCGTAATAAGGGTTATTTACTTGCAAATTAGCAATGCTAAACCAAGCACACTTGTTCTAGCTCTTTTGCTATTTAATATTACTATCGCCAGTTTATTAAATACCCATGTTTATTACTCTCTAGAAACTTATGTTTATAAGCAATATGAAAATTTTTTATTACAAGTCAAAGAGAAAATGCACCAAGCCTTCAGCGATGTTCCACATAATCAATGGCAAAAACAAGCCATTATACTTGGACAAACCTTCGATACTGAATGTTTACTCATTGATAGAATGCCCGAAAACTTCTCTGCTGAAAACTTTAAATTATTGCAGTTAAAACAAGCCCAATCTGGCCTTATAGATATTAATAGCGCAGTGATTTATTACCCGCTGGATGAACATTATATTGCAGAAATAGGACCAATCGCCTTCACTAACTGGCAGACCTTCTTACTAGACTGGTTTAGCTGGCTCTGTGCTCTTATTATCAATTTACCGATAATATATTGCTACTTAACCACTATAGAAAAACATAAAAACAACGTCTCTGCTATGTTACAAAATTTGCCTTTTAATGTTCGTAACGACAAGCACAGCATTTATGAAAATATTAAAGAGCTCAATAGAGTAATGCTTAAAGCTCAGCAAGAAAATTCAGAAAGATTAATTCTACAAAGAGATCTGCTTCATGGCGTAGCCCACGAATTTAGAAGCCCTATGGCAAGAATTCAATTTGCCTTAGAAATGCTTGAAGAGACTCCTGAAAATGAACATGAGCGCTTAAGACATAGCATGCATACTGCTCTTGAAGATCTTGATAAATTGGTAAAAGAACTGCTTTATTATGCCAAATTAAAAGATAGTGAAGCTATTATTTCCCTAGAAAAAGTTAATCTGCACGATACTTGTATAGCTGCTATTGCCGAGGTAAAACACTTTTATCCCGAAGTTACTTTCAATTTGACAACAAATGAAGCGGTCTACCTTGAAGGCAATACTAAGCTACTTAAGCGACTATTAATAAACCTGCTAAGAAATGCCGGTCGTTTTGCCAGTAGCCATTGTGAGATTGCCCTAGATGATACAAATGACAGTATTACCATCATAGTAGAAGACGACGGCATGGGAATTCCACCGGGTAAATCTTCAAGGATATTTGAACCTTTTACTCGCTTAGATGCTAGTCGTTCAAGAGATTCTGGCGGCTGCGGACTTGGCCTTGCTATAGTCTTATCTATTATTAACAAACACCACGGCACAATTAACCTAGTTGAAGGTAAGTTATCTGGGGCCTGTTTTAAAATAGTTATTCCTCAAAATTCTGCAGAGTAAAATCACTAAATTACAGACAATAAAAAAGCCAGCGACTTACTTAATTAATCAAGTAAGCCGCTGGCTTTTGAAATAATTTAACTTATTAAATTATTTTATTTTTATCTTATTTCTTTTTCTTAACTGCTTTAGCATTTGGTAAATCAGTGATTGAACCTTCAAAGATTTCTGCTGCTAAGCCAATTGATTCATTTAACGTTGGGTGAGCATGGATAGTTAATGCCAAGTCTTCAGCATCAGCGCCCATTTCAACCGCTAAACAAATTTCACCAAGCATTTCACCTGCATTGATACCAACAATAGCACCACCAAGAACACGACCAGTTCCTTTTTCAAAGATCATCTTAGTTTTGCCTTCAGTACGTGCAGAAGCGATAGCACGACCAGAAGCAGCCCACGGGAAGTTAGCAACTTCAATGTTCAAGCCTTGCTCTTTTGCTTCAGCTTCAGTAACACCAACCCAAGCCATTTCAGGATCGGTATAAGCAATTGAAGGAATACAACGAGGGTCGAATTCATGTTTCTTACCAGAAATAACTTCTGCAGCACAATGTGCTTCATGAACAGCTTTATGAGCAAGCATAGGTTGACCAACAACATCGCCAATAGCGAAGATGTGCGGTACGTTAGTACGTAATTCTTTAGACACGTTAATGAAACCACGCTCATCAACATTTACGCCAGCTTTATCAGCAGCAACTAAGTGACCGTTAGGCTTACGACCAACAGCAACTAAAATCTTGTCATAACGAACTTGTTCAGCTGGTGCTTTTTTACCTTCAAAAGTAACGTATAAACCGTCATCTTTTGCTTCAACAGCAACAACTTTAGTAGACAACATTATGTTGAATTTTTTCTTGTTGTAGTTGGTATAAACTCTAACAATATCTTTATCAGCCGCAGGCACTAATTGGTCAGCAAACTCAACTACAGATACATTAGAACCTAATGCAGAGTACACAGTTCCCATTTCTAGACCAATAATACCGCCACCCAATACTAATAATTCTTCTGGTACGTCTTTAAGTTCTAAAGCACCAGTAGAATCAATAACACGTGGGTCATCGGTTGGAATGAATGGTAAGTTAACCACTGATGAACCTGCCGCTATAATGGCATTATCAAAAGTAATAGTGGTTGTTTCACCGTCGTTACCTGCAACTTCGATTGTTTTATCAGAAGTAAATTTACCGTAACCATAAACTGTGGTTACTTTACGGCTTTTTGCCATACCCAATAAACCACCGGTAAGCTGTGCAGTTACACTGTCTTTCCAGCTACGGATTTTATCTAAATCAATTTCAGGCTTACCAAAAGTAACACCGTGAGATGCCATTGCTGCTGCATCATCAATTACTTTAGCTACGTGAAGTAGTGCTTTAGAAGGAATACAACCAACGTTTAAACAAACGCCGCCTAATGTTTCACGACTTTCTACTAACACTACATCTAAGCCTAAATCGGCTGCGCGGAATGCTGCAGAATAACCGCCAGGGCCTGCACCTAATATCACTACTTGAGTTTTAATTTCGTTACTCATAATTTTCCTCACAATTAGTTAAGAAAAATTCAATACGTTGTTCTTTTGTCCAATTGCTACGGTGAAAGTACTCATTGACTAACGTCAACTCCATGCATTCTTCTTGCTATCGGACAAAGTCACTTCGACTTGAAATATTCTTGAATATTTATATTTATTGGTTTTAAATTTTATGGGCGAAATTCTACTCTTATGCGTTGAATTTCGCCAACTTTAATTAATCAATATCGACTAAAGTATCAATTTACGAATATCAGACATTACGCCAGCTAAATGCACAGTAAAACGTGCTGCTAAGGCACCATCAATAACACGGTGATCGTATGACATAGATAAAGGCAACATTAATTTAGGTTCGAAATCTTTACCATTCCATTTAGGTTTCATTTCTGATTTAGAAACACCTAAAATAGCAACTTCTGGTGCATTAACGATTGGCGTAAATGCCGTTCCGCCAATACCACCAAGGCTAGAAATAGTAAAACAACCACCTTGCATATCAGTGGCTTTTAATTTGCCATCACGTGCTTTAAGACTGATTTCAAGTAATTCACGCGATAACTGGTGAATACCTTTTTGATCAACATCACGCACTACTGGTACAACTAAACCGTTCGGTGTATCTACGGCAACACCAATATGGATGTACTTTTTCAAAATTAAGCTTTCACCGTCTTCACTCAAGCTTGAGTTAAACGTTGGGAATGCACGTAAGGCATTTGCCGCCGCTTTTAAAACAAACACTAATGGCGTAATTTTAAAACCAAGCTTTTGCTTTTCACAAAGTACGTTTTGCTCTTTACGGAAGGCTTCAACGTTAGTGATATCAGCTTCATCGAATTGAGTAACATGTGGAATAGTTACCCAGTTGCGATGTAAGAAGGGTCCAGAAATTTTCTGAATACGTGATAATGCTTTTGTTTCAATTTCGCCGAATTTAGAGAAATCAATGGCTCTAGCACTAACAACTTGTAGACCACCTTCACCGCTAGCAACAGAGGTACCTGCATTAGCTTTCGGGCGAGACAATTCATATTTAACGTATGATTGCACATCTTCTTTTAAGATACGGCCTTTACGACCAGTACCTTTAACTAAGGTTAAATCAACACCAAATTCACGGCCAATACGGCGAATAGAAGGTGAAGTGTAAATGTTACCTTTACTAACATTACCCGCTTGTGGGTGATGTGGTACAGGTGAAGCCGCAGGTTTGGTCGTTGCAGCAACTGTAGCAGTAGGCGCAGCAACTGGTGTAGGTGCTACTACAGGAGCTGGAACCGTTACAGGTGCAGCAGCTGCACTGCCAACAGTTTCAAGCTTGATTACTAATGAACCTTGCTTAACTTTATCACCGTTGTTAATGAATACTTCTTTAACAGTACCGGCATGTGTAGATGGCACATCCATAGTAGCTTTATCAGTTTCTAAAGTGATTAAACCATCTTCTTCTTCGATGACATCACCAACGCTAACAAGTACATCGATAACTTCAACTTCACCGTCTTCACCAATATCTGGTACAGAAATTTCAATGATTGCTGATGCAGTAGCGGCCGCAGCAACTACAGGCGCCGCTTCAACTACCGGAGCAACAGGAGCGGCTACAGATGCTTCAACTACAGGCGCTGGTGCAGCTTCTTCTGCTGATGCCGAAGCACCTGCAGATTTCATTTCGGCAATAACATCGCCTTCTTTAATTTTATCGCCAACACTTACCAATAAGCTAACAAGCTCACCAGCAAATGGCGCAGGGATATCCATTGAAGCTTTATCTGTTTCAACGGTGATAATACCTTCGTCTGCTTCTAGGCTATCGCCAACAGCAAAACAAATTTCAATAATTTCAACTTCATCGCCGCCAACATCAGGGACTAGGATTTTTTCAATATCAGACATTTTATATTCCTTCTCTAGTCAATAATTATGCGTAAAGTGGGTTAAGTTTTTCAGTATCAATATCAAAGCGTTTAATTGCTTTAGTTACTACTGAACGTTCAATTTCACCACGATTCGCTAATTCATACAATGAAGCTACTACCACGTATGCTGCACTTACTTCGAAGTGAGTACGTAAGTTTGCACGGCTATCACTACGACCAAAGCCATCAGTACCTAAACAACGGTATTCAGTATCGATGTACGCACGTACTTGCTCAGAGTAGTTTTTAATGTAATCAGTAGCCGCAATTGCAGGACCTGCTGCTTTAGTAATAACTTGGCTAATATAGGGTACACGTGGTGTACTTTCAGGGTGAAGCATGTTCCAACGTGTTACATCTTGACCGTCACGAGTAAGTTCATTAAATGAAGTCACCGAATAAACATCACTTGAGATGTTGTAATCATTAGCAAGAATTTGTGCTGCTTCACGTACTTTCTCTAAGATAGTACCTGAGCCTAATAACTGCACATTAGCAGTCGCTTTACCTTTAGCCGGCGCAGCTTGTTCAAGTTGGTAAATACCTTTAATGATCTCATCAGCAACGTTTTCTCTTTCTGGTAACGCTGGATGTTGGTAGTTTTCATTCATTAACGTTAAGTAGAAGAAGATATTTTCATTTTCTTCGTACATGCGACGTAAACCTTCACGAACGATAACCGCAATTTCATAACCGTAGGTTGGATCATAAGTCACACAGTTAGGAATTAAACCGGCTTGTACATGTGAATGACCATCTTGATGTTGCAGACCTTCACCGTTAAGTGTGGTGCGACCTGCAGTAGCACCTAATAAGAAACCACGTGTTTGGCTATCGCCTGCTGCCCATGCTAAATCACCAACACGTTGGAAACCAAACATTGAATAGTAGATGTAGAATGGAATCATTGTTGCATTACAGGTTGAGTAAGAAGTACCCGCAGCAATCCAAGATGCCATAGCACCTAGCTCGTTAATACCTTCTTGTAAAACTTGGCCTTTTTTATCTTCGCGGTAATAAGCTACTTGATCAGCATCTTGTGGAATATATTTTTGACCTTCGCTTGCGTAAATACCGACTTGACGGAACAAACCTTCCATACCAAAGGTACGTGCTTCATCAGGAATGATTGGCACGATACGCTTACCTATTTTTTTGTCTTTTAATAAGGCATTTAATACACGAACAAAAGTCATGGTAGATGATACTTCACGCTCACCAGAGCCTTTCAAAATAGCATCGAAAACTTTTAACTTTGGAATTTCAAGTACTTCTTCCGCTTGTTTACGACGTGCTGGTAGAGAACCACCTAATGCTTCACGACGTGCTTTCATGTACTTAAATTCTTCGCTGTCTTCAGGGAACTTGTAAAAAGGTAAGTCAGCAATATTTTCATCACTTACCGGAATATTGAAACGGTCACGGTAATGTTTAATTGATTCAACGTCCATTTTCTTAACGTTATGCGCAATGTTTAATGCTTCACCAGAGGCACCTAAACCAAAACCTTTAACTGTTTTAGCTAAGATTACCGTTGGGCGACCTTTAGTATTATTGGCTTTTTCATAAGCAGCATAAACTTTAACTGGATCATGACCACCACGGTTTAAACGCCAGATATCTGCATCTGACATGTTAGCAACCATAGCCGCTGTTTCAGGGTACTTGTTAAAGAAGTTTTCGCGGGTGTACTTACCACCTTTCGCTTTACAGTTTTGGTATTCGCCATCTACTGTTTCGTTCATTAACTGTAATAATTTACCTGAAGTATCACGAGCAATAAGTGAATCCCAGTAAGAGCCCCAAATAACTTTCACTACTTCCCAGCCTGCGCCACGGAAAGTACCTTCAAGTTCTTGGATGATTTTACCATTACCACGTACCGGACCATCTAAGCGCTGTAAGTTACAGTTGATGATGAAAGTTAAGTTGTCTAAACCTTCACGAGACGCTAAACCAATAGCACCTAATGATTCTGGCTCATCCGTTTCACCATCACCTAGGAAACAGTATACGCGTTGACCTGAACAATCTTTAATACCACGGTCAGTTAAGTATTTTAAAAAACGTGCAGTATAGATAGCTTGTAATGGACCTAGACCCATAGAAACGGTAGGGAACTGCCAGAAATCATCCATTAAATGTGGATGAGGGTATGAAGATAAACCTTTGCCATCACATTCTTGACGGAAATTATTCATTTGATCTTCAGTTAAACGACCTTCCATAAAGGCACGAGAATAGATACCCGGAGAAATATGACCTTGGGCAAAGATGAAATCACCGCCATCTTTTTCTGAGGCTGCTTTAAAGAAGTGGTTAAAACCTACATCGTATAACGTTGAAGAAGAAGCAAAGCTACCAATGTGACCACCAAGATCTAAATCTTTTTTAGAGGCGCGTAATACTAATACTAAGGCATTCCAACGAATTGCCGCACGGATGCGTGATTCAATGGTTTGATCCGCAGGCATATGAGGCTCTTGTCCTGGTGGGATAGTGTTTACATAAGCTGTAGTCGCATCAAATGGTAAATGAGTACCACCACGACGTGCGCGTTCAATTAATGCTTCTAATAACTGATGTGCACGCTCTGGACCTTCATTTTCTAACACTGATTCCATTGATTCTAACCACTCTTGGGTTTCTGCTGAATCAATATCGATATTTGGTAGATCTGACATATTGTTTAGTCTCCAATACTTTCTTATATAATAAAAAGTTTAATAAAATGTTTTATAACTGTTTAACGTTAATTGTTCTAATTATTCGTTGTACAAAATTGGTAAATTCTTTCTGCAAGATTTTTTGTGTTAGCTACTACATGCGCCGCATCGATCTTTCCATGCGACTGTTCTCTTGAGTAAGCTTTAATAAAAGCTCTTCAATAAAAGCTAAATGTCTATGGCTCGCTCCCCACGCTTTTTGTGGTTGGCCACTAATAATGGCGTTGAGCAAGCGTTTTCTATAATCGGTAATCTTGCTAAAGATATCAGGACGCTTAGCCAATACTGTTAAGTTTTGTGCAATATTATCTGCAAGTAATGACGACATGCTACGCGCAAGTTGCAATATCACCGCATTATGTGACGCTGCACAAATAGCTAAATGAAACTCAACTACCGCTTCGGCTTCCGCGCGAAAGTCATCTTCTAATTGGATATTGCCAATTTCATCATGCTTAGTTTGAATTTGTTCAAAATCTGCCGGTGTACCGCGCATGGCAGCATAATACGAGGCCATACCTTCAATTCCATGACGAAACTCCAATAAATCAAATTGTGATTCATTGTTATTCGACATTAATTCAAACAGTGGATCAGAAAAACCACTGAGTAAGTTATCACAAACAAAGGTGCCGCCACCTTGCTTACGCGTTACTAGACCTTTTGCTTCTAACTTTTGCACTGCTTCACGTAACGATGGTCTTGATACTTCAAACTGCAACGCCAGTTCACGCTCGGGTAATAATTTTTCACCCGGCTTTAAACTGCCTTCAATAATCATACCTTCAAGCTCGGCTAAAATGATGTCAGCCAACTTCTGTGGCTTTACTCGGCCGGTGCTTTTTGATGCTCGCATTGATTTATTTGTCGTTTGGTTGGCATTCATAAAAGTAAATTAACTAATAATCCCGTGATATTAAAGAGTCAAGTAAGGGTTAAAATCACCCAAAAACCTCTTGGTCAATTGGTAAGACCAATTGATTTTAGAGCAATAATATAGCAAATATAGCTACTTTTGACAAGTAAACTTAGTTTATGGTTAGTATTTAAGCAAGGTTTTTATGCGCTAAACCAAGAAAAAACTGTTTATTTTTAGCGCATTAAGGCAATAACGATGAATGGTCTGACCATTGGTTTTGACTGTGCTTGATTAGCTTAGTTAAATTTAATTGAGTCTAGTTTAGCTAAGTTTAGTTTAGTTTAGTTTAGTAAGCCTGCTAGGGTAAGTATTGAAATTACCGCAAGTACCAGTAAAACATTACGTTTGGCTAATCTAACTAATAAACAAGGCTCAGCTGTGCAGTCATCTTCATTAACCATAATGTCTTCTGATTTTTCTGCGACATCAATTAAAACTTGATGGGTCGGCTTTTGCACATCAAATAAACTTTCTAGCCAAACAGGTAGCGCCTTGGAGAAATGACCAACAAACATATAACCAAAAGAAGCAATGCGTACGGGTAACCAATCAAGCCAAAAGAGTACGTCATGATGATTCTGACAGCCACTAGCAATATTAGGCGCAGCATTCGCTTCATGATCAGCCTTGCTATCCACATCTGCCGATACCGCTTCATCAAGCTCATTACTTTCATTAGACGCGGCAATACATTGCGCTTTTTTATGTTCTATGACTGTCGTAAGTAAACGATAAAATACCGCGCCCGCAGCACCAAAGACGATGAAATACAGCATAATAGCGATGTAATAGCGGTAGTTTAACCAAATCAGTGCTTGGCCAAAACCCATATTAGGTAAGTTCTTGTCCGATAATAGCTGCTGGTGATGCATTTCCGTAGTCGCCTCTTCACCACGAAAGGCCGAAGTCAGATAGTTTTTATAACTATTTCTGGTGGTGGTACAACCAAAACAAACGATAAGCACTAAGGTGGAGATAAGCAATTGCATAACGCTATTATCAATTAGCTCAAGCAATAAATACGTGGCAACAACAGGCAAGATAATAAATACCACACTAGCGGCCGTACCTTGTTTAGCGGTAAAGTTTTTGCTAAACAAATTAAAATAATGTTGGTAATAAAAATTAAATCGCCATACTTTGGCAGATAAAGCACGCTCTGCAGCCAATGCAATTAATAAACTTAATAAACTCATGTTAGGTGTTATTCCTTGTCGCTTGTTCAGTTAAACGCTGACGAAAGTATTGCCAATCAAATACCAGCCCAGGATCGGATTTCCTCTCTGGGGCAATATCGCAATGACCAACAATATGGTCCATGATAATGGCAGGAAATTGATTTTGCAAACAAAGTGTTAACGCAATTAGCTGCTGATATTGCTCTCTAGTATAAGGAATATCATCAGTGCCCTCTAATTCAATACCGATGGAATAATCATTACAACGCTCTCTTTGTTCAAACGAAGAAACTCCCGCATGCCATGCCTTGTCAGCAAAAGATACATACTGGCAAATACTACCGTCACGGCGGATAAGACAATGTGCTGAAACCTCAACGCCCTTTAAGTCATTGAAGCTAGCATGGGCATTACAATCTAATTGCCCAAGAAACAAATCATTAATGCAATTGCCTCCAAACTGCCCTGCCGGTAAAGAAATATTGTGAATAACCAATAAACTGACTTCATCACCTAATGCGCGCGGAGAAAAGTGCGGAGAAGGTAAATGTTGTGCTTGCGCCAGCCAACCAGAAGAAATTGAAAGCATGGGTTTCTCATTTTTATTGTGATGGGTACTGTATATATGGTTACACTTTCTACTTTCTTGCTTACTTAAGAAAACATACAATACTACTAACCTTATCAAGAGTTGCTTAGTATGACTGAAGTTGACCCAACAAACAAAATGGCAAAAATATTTGTCTGGCTGGCTTGGATAATCGCGCTGGCATTATTAATGTTCTTTTTTCAAGATGTGCTTGATGAACAGTACAACCCTAATACCCAGCCAGAAATGCGCTTAACCGCAGGTGGTCAAGCAGAGGTGATTTTAGCGCAAAACAGGCAGGGTCATTATGTTGCTCGAGGCACAATAAATGATACACCAGTGACTTTTTTACTCGATACCGGTGCAACTCAAGTTTCTATTCCGGCTCATATCGCTGATAAATTGGGCTTAGTCGCGCAAGGTAATTATCGAGTGCAAACAGCCAATGGTAGTATTACCGTGTATAAAACTGAAATTACCCAATTGAGCTTAGGTAATATTTTCTTGTATAATGTCGCAGCTCACATAAACCCGGCAATGAAGTCCGATGAAATACTTTTAGGCATGAGTGCCTTAAAGCAGGTCGACTTTCAGCAAACGGGTAAACAATTAATTTTACGAGAACCCCTGTAACAGGAAGCAAACAATGCTTAATGCACAATTAGAAAAATTACAGCAAGATATTAGCAAAACCATTTCTTGGGCCCTTTCTGAAGATTTAGGCGCCGTTGATGATGCCATGCCTCAAGCTAGCCATGATATTACTGCTATGCTCATTCCTGAGAATGAACAAGCTGTCGCTACTGTAATTACTCGTGAAGATTGTATCGTTTGTGGCGTTGCTTGGGTTAATGAAGTCTTCAAGCAACTTGATGCGTCATTAAATAGCACAGCTGAGCAAGCGACTAACTCTTTACCTACCAGAATTACCTGGTTTGTTAATGACGGTGAGGCCGTTGCGGCCAATAGCACTTTATTCGAATTAGAAGGTAATGCTCGTACTTTGTTAACCGGTGAACGTGTTGCGTTAAATTTTTTGCAAACCTTATCAGGCACAGCGACCTTAACTAGCAAGTATGTAAAAGAACTTGCCGGTAGTAATACTAAGCTGCTTGATACTCGTAAAACGCTACCTGGTTTACGTAGCGCACAAAAATATGCGGTGCTTTGTGGTGGTGGCGTAAATCATAGAATTGGTTTATTCGATGCCTTTTTAATAAAGGAAAACCATATCGCCGCTTGTGGCGGTATTAGCCAAGCAGTTGCTACTGCTAAGAGTAATCACAGTGATAAAACCGTTGAAGTAGAAGTAGAGTCTCTCGATGAGCTTGAGCAAGCACTTAGTGCTGGCGCTGACATTATCATGTTAGATAACTTCAGCCCGACGATGATAGAGCAAGCTGTAACAGCGACACGCGGAAAAGCCAAGTTAGAAGTTTCTGGTAATATGACCATAGAGATTTTGCAAGAATACGCCAAAGCGGGCGTTGATTACATATCAAGTGGCGCATTAACCAAACATGTTAATGCCATTGATTTATCAATGCGTTTTAAGTAACGCTCTGCTAATTTACAATAAAAAAGCGGTAAGTATTTTATGTTTACCGCTTTTTATTTATGAAAAATTTATCTTGGCTGCTTAAGCTTAAGTGCCCATCAAGCCCCAGACAAAAGCAATAAGTCCTGTTACCAATATCATCATGCTATATATGGTGCCAATAATAGTAAACTTCACTAAGGTGAAAAAGTAGCCCTGTTTATAAACTTTTTTCTGCATTAAGAATAAATATATGGGTATCCAAAGTAACAAACCACCAGCAACAACACCAAAAAAGTTAGCTATGCTTGGGCTTGTCGGCTCCAGATAGTCATCTAATAGCTCCAGCATTTCAGATAACAGTATGGCTATAAAAATAAAACTGTGACTGTGCAGGGCAACCGTCAAATGCTCCATATATAAGCGCTTAGAGAAAATAAACATTATTTTTAGTAAGAACGCAAACAGTGGCAATAAGATGAACATCAGTTGTGGTAATTTACCGATAATCTGCTCAATTAACGGCCCGGTATCTGAGTTAAATGCTTTTTCAAATTTACCCGTTAATTCTTTCGAAAAAGTACTGAGTTTTTTATTATGCTCATCCGATAAAAAATCAAATGTTATTGTACCATCGCCATTATTACCGATAGTTAAATCGGGTTCTTCTTCGCTGTCAACTTCACCTTTTTTCGCTTTAACCCTACTAGTAATTAAGGCATCAAAGCGAGCTTGTTCATCTTCCGGTAAATCTCCTTTTACCTTATCAAACTCTAATTCAACCAGTTTGCGGGTTATCTTAATGATTTTCTTATTATTACCAACACCGTAATCACTATTCAAATCACTTAGGTAGCCATTAAATGTTGCTATATCAGCCTTTAACCTAGCCTCTTCATCATTACTTTCAATAACACCTTCCACATCCACTTTCGGGATTTTCTCTAACTCAATTTTATCGACTTTGAGCGATTTTATATGACCTTTAACTTGCGTAATTAGCGCCTGTTTATCATTAATATTAATGACTTTGTTATTATCGCCGCCAATAAAAAAATTTAAGGTGAGAAAGAAGATAATACTAATAAATAAATATAATCGTATTGGCGGCACATAATGCACTCTTCTGCCGGCGAAATATTCATTGGTTATAAAAGCAGGTCTAGTCACTAATGGCCAAACAGTTCGACTAGCACGAGAATCAAAACTAAGAATATCATCGAGTAAATGCATAATCACTACCCAGAAGTATTTCAACTTTGAGTCAGCTTCTTGACCACAATTTGCACAATAAGGGCCATTTAAGGGCTGATGGCAGTTCTCACACTCTTTAATTTCCACGGTTGAAACAACAGCAGTTTCAGCTGCCGGCTCTGTTTCGATTAATTCGTTTGTTGGCATAATGAATAGTTATTGAATAGCGATAGACCATAAAGCATAACATTATAGTAACTTAAAATTACACGTTATTAAAAACTGTAGTAAATAAGGTGTCCTGACTGACTTATTCTGCTAAATTAATATCGAGAGGATAGATAAAATCAATGTGTTTCAACTGGCTCTATACAAACGAGCCAAGTATGCCTCGGCATAATTACCGATAAGACACATTGGAAATAAAGCCAAAATCAGGAGAATTATAATGGCGTTTGAAGTTAAATTTGAATTAACCGATTCAGACTTAGAGCATTTTCGCGATGTTATGCGCAAGGCGCAAACCAGTGCAAAGCAACTTAGTGAACAAGAAATCTTAGCAAATGCTAAAGAGCTCAGTAAAAGCATCAAAGCTAATGTCCCTGAATTTGTCCGTGAGCGAATCCAAAAATTAGAAACATTTGTTGCCATGATTGAAGATGGTGAATGGCAAATGCCTAGTGAAGAGCGCACTGAAGTATTAAGTGCTTTAGCTTATTTTAGTGACCCTGAAGATTTAGTCCCTGATCATATTCCTGTATTAGGCTTTTTAGATGATGCCATTATGATAGAGCTAGTGGCTGAAGAATTTAAAGATGATGTTGAAGCCTTTGAAGAGTTTTGTGCTTACCGTGAACGTGAAGAAGGCCGACATGGTGAAGAAGCTATTACTCGTGAAGAATGGTTAGATTCAAAGCGTCACGAACTTCATAGTCGCATGAGAAGCCGTCGTTCATCAAGACGCAGTGGCCGTTCATCATTTCGTTCGGTCTTTTAATAAAAAAACGCTTTAAAGTTTTTATTATTAAGGTCTTAGACTGTTAAAAATAAGCTGACGAGACACTTTCTTCGTCAGCTTATTATAAATTCCCCCGTCAAAGCGATAATAAAAATCCCTAAATATCTTTAGGCCGACCGGCATCTCCTTGGCTATAGTCACAGACCCCACTGGCAAAAATAGCCCGCAAATCATTAAGCTGCTCTGATAGGTCTATCTCGCCATACATGCCTTGTTTAACCGCCTGCTCAAATGGAATTTTATGACATTTGAAAACACTGCCCTGCCAAGGACCTTCGGCTTGAATACGACTATTAGAAAAAATGGCATAATGTTCTGCACACGCCCCTCGTTTTAAAGATTTTTTGTCCAAGTCAGGCTCATTCCAATTACCATGCCAAACCCCCTTTCCTTGAGCAAGTATCTCACCTTGATCATCAAAACAAGTATCTTGCAATTGTATAGGTTTACTTTGTGCGGCATTCAATTCCGGAAATTGTTTACGCTTTAGTAGCCATAAGTCCATTAAGTCAAACGCTTGATAAGTAGGATCAAAATCACGTTTTGCCACCCAAATGACTTGGTTATCAAAATGACCATTCGCTTGTTGTAAACGTATGCGAGTACTAAAAGATGCCGACATATGGTGCATATCAAGCTTTTCTTCTAAGTAATGGCGAACATCAATAATAGGCAGTTCAAGCTTGCCAATGAAAACCTGTCCGCCACGATAAGCCGCGGCAATTGCTTTAAGTGAAGCACTACGCCTAGGCGCACTTTGGTTGTCAATTACTTCAGTGATATTGTCACTGCCCCATAGAGACACCCAAAAAGGCATTTTCCGGCCAAATGGTATGATAATATTTTCAGCTTTCATTTGGTGCTGCTCTTTCCAACTCCCAATATTTTTATTGATATGCACAAACTCAGCTAAGGTTATCTGTTTTTGTTTTAAGGCATGCAAACCATATTGCACACCATCATTATCCCAAGTACTTTCCACTAGCCCATGTTGATCACGACTGAATAGCCAAGCCATGTCTTCCCAATAATTCCAATTGGTTTGCTCAACCACTTCATCGCTATAAAAATGTCGTAAGAAACCCTGCCTAGGGTTGTGAATAAAGGTAGATAAGCCAAAGTAGCCATTAATACATTCACTATTACCTTTAGGGAAACTTGGTACCATACCCGCCATTAATTGCGCTACAGGCTGTAAAAAGGCTATTTTTTGTGGGAAGTCTTGTAAGCTATTCATGCCTTCAAGTAATTGTCGCTGATCCCATTGCTGCCAGCGGCTATTATCCTTGGCTCGGAAGGTAAAATAGTTGTTAAACAAATCACAATCTAAGGTATAGATGGTTTGACTGACCATATCAGGATATGAATATTGCGGAATTAGGCCATCGAGAATACCACTACTATTTTGCCCAATAAGATATTGCGCTAAACCACCACCTGAGCCACCAATACCTACAGTGTATAAAGGCTCACCAAATAAACTGATAAAATGCAGTTTTACTCGACGGGCGGTATCTTCAGCCAATAACATATTGTAGGTATAACTGGTGCGATTACCACTTGAGCTGATAAGCGCATAGCCTTTTTGTACTTCGGTTAAACGACGGGTAATGGTTCTAGTCGCTTTTTGCCGACCTTGCCGAAAGCCTATGCCTGAGCCGCCATTAAACTGATAGATTAATTTTTTATTCCACAAAGAACTCACTGTACGTGTGCCAAGCTCTTCAGGTGTTATTGCCATGGCAATGGTATAGATAAAACGATTAATACTACCTTGTTCCGCACGAAATAACTCTAAAGGTCGCTTTGCATCCCTCAAAGCATCTAAGTGACTGAACTTTTTAGGAACAAGTTTGGCTAATTTATCATCTTGATTTAAATAGTAAAACTGTAAATGGCTTTTGAATAAACAATCTTTTGAGTAGCCTATAACATTATTACGCTGTATTAAATCCTCATAGACAGGCACACCAAAACCTTCTTGGTTATCAACCAAAGGCTGACCTATATTTGAATCTATGGTCATACAATAAAAAGGGTATTGTTTGGGCCCTGAATACAACGAATTACTGGGACCAACATCGCCTAAATTAATAGGAAAATGAAAGGTTTCCTTGGGTCGACTAACTTGACTAATATGTGGAGAAATTGGCAGTAAATAATTTTCTTCTGCCGTAGCTAGTCGTTTAACTTGCCGAAATTTATAAGGTTGTTCCGCCGGATATAACCAGACTAGAACCACTAATAGCGCAAAAATAGAGACAATAAACTTTTTCTTATGCATAGCACCACCACCGAAAAGAATTACCACACTTAATCTAAATATAGTGGAGATAATCCATCTCAGTAGAAGATATTACGCTGAAAAAGTCGTCGCTTATTTCAATTTGGCAACAAAGGTTTTTCTAAACTTGGCTAATTTAGGTGATACCACGGCTTGGCAATATTGATTTTCAGGGTTATTTTTAAAATATTCTTGATGGTAATCTTCACCACAATAAAAAATAACCGCGGGACTCACTTTAGTAACAATAGGGTCATCGAATAATTGCTCTTGGCTTATTTCTGCAATTATTTGTAGCGCTAATTCTTCTTGCTGAGCATCATGAGTAAAAATCTCAGAGCGATACTGGCTGCCGATATCGTTGCCTTGTCGATTCAATTGCGTTGGATTATGCAAACTGAAAAATATCTCCAGTATTTCACGGTAACTAATCACCTGACTATCAAACTGCAACTGCACTACTTCGGCATGGCCCGTATCTCCAGCACAAACCTGTTTATAACTAGCATTATCACTCTGACCGCCCATATATCCAGACGTTGCGCTAATAATACCGTTAACACAGTTAAATGCACTTTCAATACACCAGAAGCACCCTCCGGCCAGCGTGGTTTTTTGATGCGATTTTTCGTTCACTTGCTCTGTCATTTTTATCTGCTGCCTTAATCAATGTTTTTTATGATTTACCTCAGCCTTTATATTGATAAGTAGGCTAAAATGTCATCGTGAATTTTCGTCAATATCATTATTATACTCATATTAAGTCAGTAAGAAATATATGCCACAATTTTTCAAAAGAGCCAGCCAGATACAGGTCATTACTGCACTGCGTAGTGTCGCCATTGCCATCCAATTACTGTTAATTCTCTTTGTCAATTTAGCCTTAGCGTATCAACTACCCTGGATGCCATTGGTAAGTATTATTAGTTTAGAGATACTTTTCACGCTAAGCAGTACTTTTTATTATCGCCGCTATCCTTTAAGCGAAAAGAAAGCCAGTCAAAAAGCTATCTTGGTGCAAATATGTGCTGATATTATTTTTCTGTCACTATTGCTGTTTTTTAGTGGCGGGGCAACAAATGCTTTTGTCTCTCTATTACTTATTCCCATCGCTATTGCCGCTGTTACCTTAACGCCGCTATTACTCTCGGTAGTCGCCTCTCTAGCTATCGCTTCTTACAGCATTTTATTATGGTCATTACCTATGAGTGTTATGCACGGCAACATGCAGGGACACTTTATTGGCATGGGTATCAATTTTTTATTCTCGACCATGGTGGTTGCCATTGTGGTAGGGAAAATGGCGCGCAGTATTAATCAGCAAGAACTTGCCATAGCAGCTTACCGTGAAAACTTATTAAAACAAGATCAAGTGACTGCACTAGGGGTGGCTTCAGCACAAGTAACCCATCAATTAGCAACACCTATAGCAACGGTACAACTACTGGCCGATGAATTAAGTGAAGACTTACCTGACAATAACATTGTTATTGAGATGCAAAGCCAACTGGCTCGCTGCCGAAATAGCTTAAACGATTTTCGCGCCATGGTTTTTGATATAAAAGAACAAGTAATTAAGTCTATAAATTGCCGAGATTTATTCGATGACATAACTGATAGCGTCCGGGTAAATAACCCAGAAATAAACTTACAATTACACAAAAAAAACACCCCTGACTCGACTAAAACGGTCGCTATTAACGCTGATGCCGCTTTGTTACCCGCAATTATCAATTTAATTAATAATGCCATTAGAGCCAGCAAAGCCAATAACAGCAATGCACTTAGTCTCACTAGCCAAATTATTGAAGATAACTGGCAATTGACTATTCGCGACTTTGGTAAAGGCTTTACCTTGAAAAAGCTTAATGATTTAGGTGTTAAACCTGTGACCAGTGAACAAGGCTTCGGCATGGCCGTTTTTTTAAGTCATGCAAGTTTAGAGCGCCTTGGTGGTAAGTTAGCCTTAACAAACCATCAAGATGGTGGCGCACTAGTAACTTTAAGTTTACCTATTGCAGCAAAGGAAATACCCTCCAATAAACAAGTAAGGAGTGAGTCATGCCTCACTTAACTAGGACAAGAGCAATGACAACAGCAAAGTCAAAATTATTAATCGTTGAAGATGATGTTATTTTTGCCAACACCCTGAATAGACGGTTGAGCAAATATGGCTTTGATTGTGTGCAGGTCGATAATAATAATGATGCACTACTCGCCTGCCATAGGCACACGCCCGATTATATTTTGCTGGATATGAAATTGGCCCAGGAAAACACTCTGTCGATCATCACACCATTACGTAAATTACGGCCGAAAAGTCGTATTGTATTACTGACTGGTTTTGCTAGCATTGCCACCGCGGTTGAAGCGATAAAGCTAGGCGCTGATGACTATTTATCTAAACCAGTAGATAGCCAAACTTTACTTGCCACCCTTAAGGGCAGTAAAGCTTCAGCTATCGAAGTAGATAATCAAAGCGAGCAAACGTTATCTGCCGAGCAAGTTGAATGGCAACATATTCAGCAAGTGTTAAAAGCCAACCAAGGTAATATTTCGGCTACCGCTAGGCAGCTTTCAATGCACCGCAGAACATTGCAACGCAAGTTACAAAAACGACCTCAATCAACTTAACTGTTAGGTAATATTTTTACACAAACATTAGCCACTAGACAGATTTTCAATGCTCCGCAGAACTTTGCCAAGCAAGTTACAAAACGGCCTCAGTCTGCTTAGAGCGATCAGTTAAAAATTATAAGCAATGTGTTGATGGAATCTAACCATCAGCTCTTCTTTACTCGGCTCAATTTCAAGCTCAATCGCCATCAATTGCATCGCTTGTTCTATTTGATTTAAAAACTGACCAAAGCCATATTCACTATTATTCTCAGGGGTGGCAACAAAGATCAAATGTATGCTATCCGCTAGCTCGCCAGCACGCCACTTACTAATAATTCCGCATGGGCTTTGCTCGGGATTGTAACCCAACATTTGTAACTCGCCGACACGGGAAACTATCTCATGAATACTATAGCGAACAATAGGCACTAAACCGTTAGCAATCAGTGCACCATTATTTAAATTATAGTGCTTTGCTGCCATAGTAAAAATGTCAGTTAAGTAAGTGTATAAAGGGTTATAGGGATCTTGCGAGTGACTATCAATTTCAACTTGTTGCAACAGCTTATTACTAATATTCAAGGTAACTACGGCATAACTCATGGCGCTGTGATAAGTGGGTAATTGTACATCTTGGCTAGCATAACGTTTTTTAATTTCACGTAACTTATGAGGCTGTGTGGTGGTGCAGCCTTTATTTTTAGCAAATAAATCATAGGTAAGATGTTGATGATCTCTAAGGCGCATATCGCTTTTATCTAGCTGAATTTTTTCGCAGAATTTCTGCACCACTTGACTAACTCTACTATGAAACCTGGCAGCATTCACTCGAATTTCACTACCGGTAGCCAAAAAGAGTAAACAAACTTTTTTAGCTCTTTTACTGCCATCAAAAAACGATTTTTTAAGCTGGTGACTCTCTGGATTATAATAAAAGAGAATCTGCTGATTGGTTTGCCATTGGTGCATCTCTTGACTAAAACGCACCCGGGCTAATTTGTCGTTAGCAATAAATTGACAGTTATTAAGCTCAACTTCCTCAGTTAGTTGAAAAAATATTGTCGATAATTGCTGATAAAAATCATAATATGGCTGTGGTTTTAAAGCGCTGTATTTTCCGGAAAACCGCTGCAGCATTTCATCGGTCAAAGTAAACTCGGCTAAGATATATTGATTATCGCGGACATTACCAGGCAAATAGGCTTTGTGAGCCGCACTTCGTTTTCTAATAATTGACATCGTCATCCCTAATTTTATTCAACCGGTTAACACTGAGTTATTAACCTTTTAAGTTAGGAGCAGTATAATGAGTACAAATGAAGCTTTTGTGACTTAACCATGTCACAAATATGACAAACGCTGTAGAGGACAACATTTTGCTAAACGATCAACAAACATTAGTTGCGGCCATTAATCAGACCATGCCCTTTGGCAAATATGCTGGCAGAAAACTGTTACAGCTACCTGAGCCTTATTTGGTTTGGTTTCATAGCAAAGGTTTCCCTGAAGGTAAATTAGGCCAACAACTGGCCTTAATGTATGAGGTAAAACTCAATGGTCTAGAAGCTATGCTGCAACCTTTATTAGAGAGTTAATGCTTAACTTCAGCTAAAGTCGAACCTAAGTAAAGTTAACAGCAGCTGACTAAATCATACTAAACACCCAGCCATTAATTTCCTCTCCGGCTATTTAATATTAAATAATCGATGTTATTTCCTTAGAGTATTTTTGTCTAAAAAGTAAACGGATTAATATCTCAAGTAATAACGATTATCATTAAATTTTGTTAACAATTTGTTTTATTAGATAAACTTCTAAGCTCAAAATAACCTGTTATCTTTTTTACTATAAATCACTTTTTTGCACGGTGTATTTCTATTTTCCTTCTTGCATCGTCTGTCAAAATCATCTTAAATAACCTGTCGATTTAAAAAATTCTGCAAAATAAAATACAAAACAAAATTAGTAAATCGGCCACTCTGTAGTAATTAGAAATCTTTAGCTAATTAAGATTTCTATATATGTCATCAATTGATTTATAAGATAATTACGAGGTGTTTATGAGGTGCAGTAGATGAAAAGACAAAAAAGAGATAAATTAGGAAGAGCGCATTCTAATGGCTATCAAGCAGGCCTAGGTGGTAAAACTAAGGAGCAGTGCCCTTATCAGAACATTGGTGCTAAATCGCAATGGTTAGGTGGTTGGCGTGAGGCTATTACCGATCGAAATATGGGTTTATTTCGCTAACCAAATAAGATAGTAATAAAAATAATGCGACTCCCCGAACTATATCGTTCGGGGTTTTAATATCTACAACCAACTAAAAAACAAACTTCCACAACACCTTGATATAAAACTCCCCTCAAGATAATGCAGTATTAATTAAATAACCCGCGAGAAGCGTTGTTGATTAATATGCTTTTTCATATAAGCATCAAAGCTCATACAAATAATACGAATTAATAAACGGGCTTTTTGCTCTACTTTAATATGATTAGCAGTATTTTCGACTAAACCATCATCAATAAATGTATTCAATAGTGGTAAGTCGTCAGCAAAATATTCATTAAAATCAATATTAAATTTTTCACTAATCATTTGTTTATCTAGATACAAGTTACACATCAATTCTTGAATTACCTCACCACGTAAAATATCGTCTTCCGTTAAACTTACGCCTTTTATCTGCGCGTGCTGCCTTTCGGTAATTGCTTGATAATATTCTTTTAAGTCTTTTATATTCTGGCTAAAGCTATTACCAATAGAGCTGATTGATGACACTCCTAAACCTAATAAATCACAACCACCTCGGGTAGTATAACCTTGGAAATTACGATGCAAGGTACCATCACTTTGTGCTACTGATAATTCATCATTAGGTTTGGCAAAGTGATCCATGCCAATAAAGTCGTAACCAAAGTCACAAAGCGTTTCTATAGCCAACTTCATTAAAGCGAATTTTTCTTGAGTATTAGGCAGCCATTCATCACGTAATTTACGTTGTGCGGCAAAACGACTTGGTATATGCGCATAGCTAAATAGTGAGATACGATCAACATCCCACTCATGTGCTTTCACTAAAGTTTTCGTAAAGTTCTCAAGAGTTTGATGTGGTAAGCCATAAATTAAATCAATATTAATTGATTTAAAACCAACCGCTTTAGCATGCTGAATAAAGTTACCAATAAACTCGGTTGACTGTACACGGTTAATGGCTTGTTGAACTTTTAAATCAAGATCTTGCACACCTAAACTTAAGCGGTTAAAGCCTAAGGAATATAAGTGTTCCGCTAAGTTCATCTCAATTTCACGGGGATCTATTTCAATGCTCATTTCTAAATCATCGGAAAAATTGAATTTCTCTTTTAATAAAGATACCAGCTTAGTGATTTGTGGATGTGTTAAAAAGCTTGGTGTGCCACCGCCCCAGTGTAATTTCTTAACGGTATATTCTTCAAACAGTGGTGCCTGAAGGGAAATCTCTTTGGCTAAATATTCAAGGTAAGTATCTGCTTTGTCACGGTGGCGAGTAATAACTTTATTACAACCGCAGTAATAACAAAACGTGTGACAAAATGGAATATGTACGTAAAGTGACAATTCACGATTTTGCGAGTCATCTATCGCTTTAATAAAATCATCATGTTTAAAGTCATCATGGAATTCTAACGCCGTTGGGTAAGAGGTATATCTTGGTCCACTGGTGTTATATTTATTTAATAGTTTATTATCGAAGAATTCACTTACTTTCATATTTTCGTACCATTTTATTTAGTGATCGAAAATATTATATCCTTTTCAAAAGTATGGTTATTGATCAAGCGCAATAAGCGAGCAAAAAAGAACACCAATAGCGAGGAGTAATACCCATTGCTAATCAAGGTGCATATTTCAGAGTGCACTTTGAATGGTAACGACTATAACTATTGGCACTTGTCTATAAATGAGGGATTAAGCAGCTAAACGAGTGAGTTGCTCTGCAGTGAACTGATGAAGACCATCTAAGTCTGCGACAACTTTATCATGCATGTTATTTAAAGCTGTCATGCGTTTATAGTCTTCACGCATCCGCTCTTTTTTCGTCAGTGTTTTACGGGCATCACGTATGGCTAGATCTTTAATTGCATTGTATAAGCCATAAATGCCCGGAAATTTCACTGGCATTTCCGTCATTGTTTTCAATGAAGATAACAACACAGATAAACGCCAGCAACCTTCATCAAACTCACATTGTTCTTGCTGCATCGCGCGCGTAATCAATAACACACTATCAAGTACTTTTTTATCGTGCTTATTTAATGCTTGTTGATGCTTTATTTGCGCTTGGTGTTGTTGCTCTTTTTGCTGTGTTACTTGCTTTAATAGCTTGCCGGCATAAAAAGCCAGAGCCAAGACAATTACAGCAGCAAGCAACAAAGCATACAGCCAAAAATCACTCATTAAGCTTACTCTTTCTCTTCAAAATCTGAAAAGTCGGGGCTATCTAATTTATCCCATAAGTCATCTTCGCTATCACTGCCATTTTCTTCATCACTTTCACTGGCTTCGTCTTCATCATCGAGACCTAATTCAGCTGATAATACTTGATGACGTTCCATCTTCTCATTGTAGTAATCAACTTCTTGCTCAGTTAAGGCAATATCATCTTCTTGCTTAGCTAAAATACTTTGCAATGTTTCATCTTGCTCAATAGCATCTAACTCTTGTTCTGCAGACAGTTCTGTTTTAGCTGGCTGTTCATTATCCGTATTTTCAACATAACGAATACTGGCAATACCGGCTGACTTTTGACTGTTTTGTTGTGCTTTTACTTGCTTAGCTTTTTCTACTTTTGCGACAATTTTACCTAAAGCAATAGGGGTTTTATTACCTAGGCGAGGATCTTTGTTCGTCTTTTGTTGATTATTATCTGTTTTTTCTTGTGTTGCTTCTTTTTGGCGATTACCCGCCACCTTACCCGTGGATTTACGGATGCGTTTTTCAACAGTAGCTAATTCTTGCTTACTTAACTTAGGTTTAGCTGTAGGTGCGCCACCTGGTTTTCTAGATTTTTTTGAACGAGACATAAATACAATTACTTTTTTACCAATAATGTCCGCTATTTTACGTTATTAATGGTCGAAAAACCTTAAAAAGCAGAAAAAAGACACAAAAAAAGCGCCAATAGGCGCTTTTCTTAGCTATCGATAGCTTAATCACGAATATCGATATTTGGGTGAGTATTGATTTCTCCTCCTTTAGAAATCACAGCAATATTTTCATTACAGTTTAATACTGCAATATGAGTATCATAAAAATCTCTTATGAAGTTAAGTTTGTAACCAAATTGAGTCAAACTACTAGCAGCAAACTTCTGTGCTAAGGTTAACTCTTCCCATAAATCATCGAAGTCGCCTGACGTTGGTTGTCGCCGTTCTAGCAGATCTTCTCTTTGCATCGCTAACGCCATAATCTCCATCCCAGTCCATTATGATTTTTTAAATGATATATTTTTTTTATTCTTATTATGGATGAAATTTAACCTACTTTACATATAACATCAATAGCGATTAAACTAACAACCTTGAATTAATTGGCGTCTAGCCAAATAGTTATACCTGTTTGTATCGAGAAGTTGTCACTTCGTTATGTATAACGTTTATGCCGATTGGTATTTCTGCAATAAAAGGTAAAAAACATGACACGTGTCTTGGATGAGTTATCGGCGTTATTAAAGTTAGAAGTCATTGAGCAAGGTATCTATCGAGGTCAAAGCCAAGATTTAGGCTTTAGAGCACTCTTTGGAGGTCAAGTCATGGGGCAAGCCCTCTCGGCCGCGCAAGAAACCATTGCCGCTGATCGCTCGGTCAATTCACTGCATTCTTATTTTCTTCGTGCTGGTGATGCTAGTCTGCCGGTAGTCTATGAAGTAGAAGTCATTCGTGATGGTGCAAGTTTCAGCACTCGCCGTGTCCAAGCAATACAAAACGGCAAAGCCATCTTCTATATGACCGCATCTTTTCAACATAGCGAAGGCGGCTTTGATCACCAAGATACCATGCCTGATGTCCCCGCTCCTGAAGATTTACCATCATTTACCGATTATATTAAAGCCAACCAGCAATACATTCCCGAGCCACTACGGGAAAAATTCTTAGCTGAAAAGCCTATTGATATGCGTCCGGTGCAGCAATACAACTGGCTGCAACCAAAACCAACCAATTCTGTCAGTCAAATGTGGATAAAAGCTAATGGTGATTTACCAGATGACTTAGGCATTCATACTTATATGTTGGCTTATACCTCAGATTTCCACTTTTTACCGACGGCGTTATTGCCGCATGGAGTCAGTCATTGGCAACCAAATTTCCAAATAGCCACCATAGATCACGCTATGTGGTTTCATCGTCCATTTCGCTTCGATGATTGGTTACTTTATTGTATGGATAGTCCGTCAGCAAGTAATGGCCGTGGCTTAGTACGAGGGCAAATATATGATCGTCAGGGGCAATTAGTCGCTTCAACTATGCAAGAAGGCGTTATTAGACAAAGGTAAGGTATGTGGCTATAAATTTTATCGCCACATAATTTCAAGCTAGTTAGTTCAGGCTATTTAGCGCGTTTTTGCTGTTCTAATGCTTTACGTTTTTCTACTGCTAGTGAAGTAATATGAGCTTTTAATACTGGCTCTAAACCGAGCATAAAATACACTTCAGCCATTAAAAATAATGGTCCAATGAGAAACTGGCTCAAATCATCAACAAAAGCCGGTTTCGCTTTTTCATAATGATGTCCGACAAATTGAATAATCCAACCAATAACAAACAGACCTATAGCAATATAAAACAAGTTATCAATACCACTAAATAAGTGCGCGACAAACAAATTTACTGAGATATAAACCAGCATACCCAAAGCTAATAGTCGGTGCAAAAACAAATAATAAATAGCTATAACCGCAAAAATTACCATAGCCAAGTTAAATTCTAAATTGAAGGATGTGCTTAAGACATCATCCACGCTTATTTCAAAGCCTATAGTACTTAGCATCAAGGTGACGGCCAAAACAATCAAGGGCACACCAATAAAATGGGTATTAATATTTTTTTGATTTAAATGTACACTTTTATAGCGGGCTAATTGCTCTTCAATTGATTTCATTTTAATACTCTATTTTATTAATTATTGTATGAGTTTTTTATCAGTTATTTTTCCAATCATGACCGCTGGGGTGCTGAAAAATACGTAAATCGAACTGCGGTGCAATAGCAAATAGGTGATCAAAAATATCGGCTTGGATTGCCTCATACTCAAGCCAATTGGTGGTATTAGCAAAGCAGTATATTTCCAAAGGCAAACCCGCTTGCGTCGCAGTAAGCTGCCTAACCATACAAGTTAGGTCCGCGCGGATAAGGCTATTTTGTTGTAGGTATTTGGTGATATAAGCGCGAAATGTACCGATATTAGTCAATTGTCGGTTATTGAGAGAACTCAGCGCTTGGGCAGTTTCATCATTATTTTGTTCACTGTTATTTCCTGGTCCACTTTTCGCCAGTTCTTGCTTTTTATCACTAAGGTAACCGTGTAGTAAATTGGCCTTAGTGAGCTTATTTATTTGTTCGGCACTGTAAAAATCAATACTGGCAATATCAATAATAATCGTACGCTTAATGCGGCGCGCTCCGGTGTTATACATATTACGCCAGTTTTTGAAAGAGCCGCTTATCAAAGCGTAAGTGGGTACCGTAGTAATAGTTTTATCAAAATTTTCTATTTTTACCGTACTTAAGCCTATTTCCAATACATCACCATCGGCGCCATATTCAGGTAATTCAACCCAATCACCAGCAACCACCATACGGTTTGCTGAGATTTGAATACTGGCGACCAAACCTTTGATGGTATCTTGAAAAACCAATAATAACACCGCGGTTAAAGCCCCTAAACCACTCAATAAATACACTGGTGAACGGTCTATAATAAGCGAAATAATAATTATACTGGTCACTAAATATAACGCTAATTTAATGATTTGAATAATGGCGCTTAACGGTAAAAAGCGCTGTTTGGCACTTTCTTGGTATATGCTTTTACTGACATTTAACAAAGCGCTAATACAGCGAGATATTTGAAAAGTTAACAATACCTTACTTAATACTATCAAGAGGGAATTAGCGACACTGCTAGCTTCTATAATGATAGGTGTTAAAAAAAGGATTATTACCAAGGGTAACAGCAAGGTCATGCGATTGAGCACACCATGCTCCATCAATGCATCATCCCAAGTATTTTTGCTATTGATTATCATCTTATTTATCAAGTTTAATACTTGATGTTTAGCGAGGTAATAACTGAACGCGGCAAGAAGAAATATCAAGCTGATACCAATGGCGATGGCGGCACTGGCTAAATACTTAGCACTAAGCCCTTGTTCACTCAACCAAATACTGATCAGTTCATTCATACATATCTCCTGTCATTTTCTCGGTGAGTTAATTAGCTCAGCACTAGTAAGCGTAGGTTTTATCTAATATTCTGAGCGTCATACTGCTGCCTAATTTTTTCAAGGCGGGCATCTTTCTCATGCCAAAATTGCGTTAACCATTTTTGAAAAGCAATTCTATCATTACGATCTGAAAAATTGATATGCCCTAATTCACTGGCAATATCAAAGGAATGCACTTCAATATGTACTCTTTCTACTTGTCCGCTAACAAAATCACTGAAATTAGGAATGCCATCCGGGTAATAAATAGTCACATCAACAATTTTAGTTAAATGTTCACCCATGGCATCTAAAACAAAAGACATACCACCTGATTTAGGTTTCAACAAATAGTTAAATGGTGAGCCTTGTTTTTTATGCTTTTTATCGCTGAAGCGAGTACCTTCAATAAAATTCATCACACTAACCGGTTTGTGCTTGAACTTAGCACAGGCTTTTTTGGTTGTTTCTAAATCTTTACCACGCAAATGCGGATTCTTCTTTAAAAAAGCTTGGCTATAGCGTTTCATAAAAGGGAAATCGAGTGCCCACCAAGCTAGGCCCAATATTGGTACATAAATCAGCTCTCGTTTTAAGAAAAATTTTAAAAACGGAATGTTGCCATGTAAAGCTCGTTGTAAAACAACAATATCAACCCAGCTTTGATGGTTTGCTAACACCAAATACCAGTCCTTAATTTTAAGCTCTTCTAATCCGGTCACCACAATAGTGGTTTTAGTGAATATATTTTGAATAATACTGTTAGTAGCAACCCAATTACTTGCCATCAAATCGAGTAGGTAACTAAAAATTTGTTTAGATAAACGTAATGGAATTAACGCTTTAAATAATGAAAATACTAAAATAGGCATGAGCCAAAATATCGTATTAATGATATAAAGGGAAAATGATATAAAACCGATCAGTTTGGCGGGTAAAAAATTTAGCATATATTGATAATTACTAATAATGGATAAGTGACACGGATTGCGTTATTTAATCATGATTTAGCTAATAATTATATTTTTTATTGTCTGCTCACCGTGCTATTCATTTTAATATAACGCGTTCAGTTGAAATTTTCATAGGATGAAAAGTGATCGCTTTTTTATTAAAGGGCATAAATTACACTGTTTTTTATTAAAGTAAGGCTGTAAAACGCATAGTTACCTGCATATACTTTATTAAACGTTTGAAAACATACTTTTCACCATTTATTAATAATGCATAATCATCTTTATCAATTGAGTTTTTACTCAGTTTCTTGCATACTCAAATAAGCATCAAAAACAGGAGATAAAATGAACTTCAATAGAGCCGTAATCAAAGTCGGTAGTGCCTTAGTTGCACCCACTCGCGATGGTTGTAGTGGCCAATATACCTTAGCAATTGCGCAATTTATTACAAAATGCCAGCAACAAGGTAGAGAGATCATTTTAGTTTCCTCCGGTGGTGTCGCAGCTGGCCGTTCAGTTATTCAGCATGGCTCACCAAAACTCTCCGTCGCTACTAAAAAAGCCATGGCCAGTGTTGGTCAAATGCAAATGATGGCTAATTGGCAGCGCTTCTTTGATATTCCATGTAGTCAGATACTCATTACCCAAGATGATTTAGCCGACAGAGAGCGCTTTATCAGCATTCAAGAAACCATTAAAATTCAATTGGCTAATGGTGTGTTACCTATCGTTAATGAAAATGATACCGTCACCACTAAAGATCTGACCATAGGCGATAATGACAACCTTGCCGCTTTAGTTGCCCAAGTATGTGAAGCCGACAGTTTGTTCATATTAAGTGATATCGATGGTGTCTTTACTAAAGACCCTAAAATCAATGATGATGCGGTGTTAATCCCTACTATTGATAAGATTACTGATGAAATTTATGCCATGGCAGGCACAAGTCGTAATCACCTGGCTACTGGTGGCATGAAAACCAAAATCCAAGCCGCTGAAAAGGCTGTAGAACATGGCATTAATACTTATATTGTCAACGGCACCAAAAGTGAGGTTTTTAGCGCTCTTTTGGCAGAAGTTAATCCAGGTACTCATTTTGTCGCAGATAAAGATATTATCACCGCCAAAAAGCATTGGCTAAAACACACCTTAAAAAGCCGAGGTAAGATTAGTCTTGACCAAGGCGCTGTTAATGCGGTGGTTAATAAAGGCGCCTCCTTATTACCTGCAGGTATTAAAGCCGTGACTAATAGATTTAAAGCCGGTGATGCTATCGAGCTCATTGATGCACAAAATAATGTGGTGATAGCTAAAGGCATAACTTTATATAGTCACTATGACTTGAAAAGAATTATGGGCAAACACAGTAACGATATCACCACTATTTTAGGTCATGAGCAAGGTGATGTGGTTGTACACCGCGATGATATGGTTATTCTATAAAGAGCTTTATAAAGAAATGTATAAAGCGGCTATAACCCACATTAAACTTATCGAAAAATACTGACACCAACGGGATTAATTAATTATCCCGTTGGTATTAAACAACCTTCTAAAGAGTAGCCAGATGACAGACTTTAATATCGCCACTATGGCAAAAAAGGCCAAAACAGCCAGCAGAGTTGCCGCACAGCTTAACAGTAGTGAAAAAAATGCCCTGCTAAATGCCCTTGCCACTGCTATTGAAAATAATAGTGACATTATTATTAATGAAAATAGTAAAGATATTGCTGCCGGTCGAGATAAAGGTTTATCGCAAGCCATGCTCGATCGACTGGTGCTAACCAAACAAGGTATTAAAGATATTTCATCGGCCATTCGTGAGATTGTTGCCTTAGCCGATCCTGTCGGAGATATTGATAAACTATCATTACGGCCAAATGGGATTCAAGTCGGTAAAATGCGTATTCCTCTAGGTGTTATTGCCATGATTTACGAAGCCCGACCTAATGTAACCGCCGAAGCTGCTGCTTTATGTATAAAATCAGGTAATGCGGTAATTTTACGTGGTGGCTCAGAAGCAATTCACTCCAACTTAGCAATCGCTCATTGTTTACATCAGGTATTAATAGCCCATGATGTCGATGAGAATATTGTCAGTGTCGTTCCTGATACCAGTCGTAGTGTTATTGAGCAATTATTAAAGCAAAGTGAAACCATTGATCTGGTCATCCCTCGTGGCGGTGAAGGTCTTATCCGTTATGTTAGCGAAAATAGTCGTATCCCAGTAATTCAACATTTTAAAGGCGTTTGTCATTTATATATCGATAAACATGCCGATTTAACAAAAGCCGTCGATATTTTGGTGAATGGCAAGACACAAAAGCCCAGTGCTTGTAATGCCTTTGAAACGGTCTTAGTACATGGCGATATCAGTGCTGAATTCTTACCTTTAGCAGCTAAAGCGCTTGAAGATGCTGCGCAAGTTAGAGTACATGCCTGTAAAAATAGTATTGGCTATTTTGTCCACGCTGAATTAGCAACCGAGCAAGATTATCAAGCCGAGTATTTAGCACAAGAAATAGCCGTTAAAGTAGTTACTAGCTTTAACGATGCGATTAGTCATATCAATGAGTTTACCTCTGATCATACCGAAGTCATTATCAGCCAAGATATTTCGCGTAGCCAAGCCTTTATACGCCAAATTAATTCCTCCGTTGTCATGGTCAACGCTTCTTCACGTTTTTCTGATGGCAATCAATTAGGTTTAGGCTCAGAAATAGGCATCTCAACCAGTAAGTTACATGCATACGGACCGATGGGCCTTGAAGCGTTAACTACAGAGAAATTTGTTGTCTTTGGTGATGGTCAAGTTCGACCGTAAAGCAGTATGCATACGGAACTATTGTTAGACATAGAAGCGTTAACTACAGAGAAATTTGTTGTCTTTGGCGATGGTCAAATTCGACTGTAAAGCTGTATGCCTATGGGGCTCTAATTAGACATAAAAGCGTTAACTACAGATAAAACTGTTGTCTTTGGCGATGGTCAAATTCGTCTATAAAATAATAGAGTAAGTAATAGTTTCTAAAAAATAGCTCGGCCTAAGGTTATTCAAGACCTTAGGCTCAGCATTATATTTAAATTAGCTATTGGCTTTAATGAACACGTCGAGCATTTGGTTTTTGTTTTACCACACTCAATGCTAAACGATCAGCCCATTCACCACGGTGTTGTCGCTGACAAGCCTCTTCACTATCAAAATGCACACTCTGTTTAATATTTTTAACCACTACGCCCACTTTTAATAATTGCTTTTGAATACTCAAGCGCAATACTTCATCTTGCTGCTGCGCTTTCATTGCAACTACTTCTTCATCGGTATTAAAGACACAAGTGATCACTAAGCTGGCAGGAAAATTAGTATAATTCGCTCTATGGGTTAACCAAACAAAGCCTGCTACTTCATGTAAAGAAGACTCACATGCAGCCGTTAACGCTTTACAGACATTATTATCAATTTTTTGATTGGTTTTAGTTAATTTCATCAGCAATTTTCTCAGTATTTTTTGCTATTTTAACTGCGCCTAAAAGCGAACACAATAAAATGATTTGTTTTAGGGTCTGTTGATCTTTCGAGATTACTTTTACAGCAACATGTTTGATATTTAGGCAAGGCAGAGCATGTGAAGTGTAGCTAGCTACATGAACATACGAAAACGCCGTATAAATTTCAAACAAGTTCTGCCCTTTCGGTTGATTTAAAACGAACTTACTCCTTGTTGCTCGCTTTTTTAATAGAATAACTATGATACAAAGCTCGCGCCTCGATTAAGCCCATTTTAAATTGAATAAATTTTAACCCTGAAAAATCAACAGACCCTAGCTTTCCGCTTATGTTGTTAACTTCACTACAAAAAATGAAATTCAGCCACTAATTCTTGTGATTATCTAAGTTACTGTGTATGCTACGCGACCTTTTTCTCCCAGGCATTCTCTAGGTATTAATGATGATAGGTTTCGATTACGGTACGTCCAATTGTGGTGTTGCCACTATGCGCAACGGCCAACCCCACATTATTCCGTTATTAGGTGACGAGTCATACATTGCTTCAAACCTATACGCGCCAAGCCGCGATGTAATTACTAATTGGCTCTCGCAACAATTAGTTGGCACACAACACGCTGACTTTCTCGCTGCGCGCAAAAATCAGCTACAGAAGGGCCAATCAGCACTACGTGAGTTAAAATTTGATGGCATATCCAGTGAGTTACTCTTTGGTAAAATGGCTTTAACACAATACCTTGAAGATCCAGAAGAAGGATACTACATCAAATCACCGAAATCATTTCTTGGTGCCAGTGGTCTAGCGAGCACACAAATTCAATTTTTTGAAGATATTGTCGCTTGTATGATGAGCAATGTAAAAAAGCTCACCGAGCAAGCCTTACAAAAAGAAGTCACCCAAACCGTTATCGGTCGACCGATTAATTTTCAAGGTTTACATGGCGAAGAAAGTAACCGACAAGCAATTAATGTATTAACGAATGCGGCAAAACGTGTCGGCTTTAAAGATGTTGAATTTCAATATGAACCGGTCGCTGCAGGTTTTGAATTTGAAGCTTCACTCACTAAAGAGACCCGGGTATTGGTGGTAGATATTGGTGGCGGCACCAGTGATTGTTCAATGCTACTAATGAGCCCTGATTTCAGTAATAACGATAATCGTAACGAACACCTTCTGGCACATACTGGTGGACGCATTGCCGGTAATGATTTTGATATTCAATTAGCCTTGCAAGGCATAATGCCGAGCCTAGGCATGAATAGTTTATTGAAAACAGGAAAACCTATGCCAACCGCTAATTTTAGGCAGGCATTGGCCATTAATAATATCAATGAACAAACTGAGTTTTATAGCGCCAAGAATAGACGTGAAATGGAGCTATTAAGTCGCGATGCTCAAGAGAGCGAACTAGTCTCACGCTTATTAACAGTACATGACCATAAACTGAGTTATCAACTAGTCAATGCCGCGGAGCAAGCTAAGATTGGACTGTCAGATCATGAAGAGCAAACTATTTGTTTAAATGATATTCATGACTCACTTACGGTAAGTGTTTCACGAGCAACGTTAAAACAAGCGAATATGCGAACTCTCGATAATATAGCGCAATTAATGACCTCGGCAGTGGCAGAAGCCCAGTGTCAGCCTGAAGTTATTTTTGTTACTGGTGGTACGGCAAAATCACCGGTACTGAGTGAGTTTTTACAGCAACAAATGCCTGGCGTCCCACTCGTTGTTGGTGACCATTTTGGTAGTGTCACCTCTGGATTAGCTCGCTGGGCGGAGAGAATATATCGTTAATCTTGCTATAAACAATAGCTTGATTTTCACTGCCTTTTAGCCGAAAGTAGTGACTCAAACTATAATTAAATCTTTCACAAGTCATAATTTAAAAGGAATTGCTGGTTTGATTAATTTATGTCGAGTATTAATCACTATTGCCTTAATAAGCAATTTCTCCTTTGCTAGTGAAATAGATTTGGTCCGCTACGTCGCCTCAGAAAAAAATCCAGATCGAAAAGAAAGCTATTTTATTGACTTACTGACTTTAGCCCTTGAACAAAGTAAAACGCAATACGGTGATTATCAATTGCAAGCTGTAGATATTGATATGGCACAAGGGCGCAGCTCAATCATGTTACAGCAAAACGAATACATTGATTTGACCTGGCGCATGACCTCAAAAGCTTTAGAGCAACAACTACAAGCTATCTACTTTCCTATTACCAAAGGTTTAATGGGCAGTCGAGTTTTTATTATTCGTAACAACAGCCAGTATCTATTCAAGAAAAATATGTCACTAAGGGAACTAAAAATGCTTTCTCTTGGTCAAGGGCATACCTGGCCGGATACTGAAATTTTACTAAAAAATGGCTTTAAAGTGATCGGCGGCCATGCTGATGCTTTAATAGCAATGTTAAATAAAAAACGCTTTGATTATTACCCTCGAGCCTTACATGAACCTTGGGTAGAAATAGCAGATGAATCAGAGTTGGTGGTCGAAAAGCATTTAATGTTGAGGTACCCAGCCCCGATGTTCTTTTTTGTAAATAAAAACAATAAACGTTTACAGCAAAGGTTAAACTTGGGCTTAAAAAGCTTGCTCGATTCGGGTGAGTTTGAACAGTTTTTTATCCACCACAAAATCACCTCCGGTATTTTGACTAAGGCTAAGGTTCATAAACGCACCATTTTTGACTTGCCTAACCCTTTATTATCTGAAAAAAGCAAAGCCTTGCTCGCTGATAAACGACTATGGATTGAGTTCAATTAAGGAATAAATAAAGCATAAATAAAAAACGGCGCTACTACGCCGTTTTTCGCGAATATAATATTGGTAAACTATACGGGTTTAACCAACATGGTAGTCCCAGTAACCGCAACAATAGTACATTGGCTATTAGTTGCAATCACATCAATCTCAACATCATCAGCTAAACGCGCTTGCCAATTAATGCCAGAGTAACGAATACTACCACTAGCTTTAGTGATATCGTCACTAACCGGTACTTGCAAACCTATCATATCGCTGGAATTGTCGGTTTTACTGCGTGAGTTTTGCATCTTCTTTAACGGCTTCCACAGCAACAAAGTAATAACAGCAGATAATAGTCCAACCACCAATATTTCATTTTGCCAACCGTCTATAAGTCCTAAACTGATTAGCACCCCAGTGATAGCACTGGCGATAGCAAAGAATAATAACGGGCCACTTAAGCCCATAATACCTAACTCAAGCACTAGGCTTAAACCCGCGATGGCATACCAGATAAGTTGATGGTTTTCTAAAAATGTCTGCATATTAATATAATTCCTTAGCCTTAATACCCTAGCTACATTAAAGCTTCAAACTACTTGAGACCGCAATCGCTTGGGCAACAGTATTGGCAATGTTATCGCCTGTTTTACCATCGGTAAGCACAATAGTACTTTCATTTGCTATGGCTCGATGCGCCTGAATAGCATCTTGCGCTAAGGTCAAGGTTACCGCCGCTTTACCTTGTTCAGTATTTGCAGCACTACCCACCACGTCTAAGGCCTTGGCATCGGCATCAGCAACTAATCGTATCGCTTCCGCTTTACCGGTTGCCTCTAAAATTTGTGACTCTTTAGTGGCTTCTGCCGCGAGTACTTGCTCCGCTTTTGCCGCTTCTGCATCAAGTACCCGAGCTTGTTTTAAACCTTCAGCTTCGGTAATGGCGGAGGTTTTAACCCCTTCAGCGGTTAAAATCACTGAGCGTTTTTCTCGCTCTGCCGTCATTTGTTTTTCCATATCTTCACGTATAGTTTGCGGTGGGGTGATGTCTTTAATTTCATAACGTGTCACCATTACACCCCAAGGTGCTGTCGCTTCAGTCATCGAACCTAAAATCTGAGCATTGATGGCATCACGATTTTGGAAACATTCATCTAACTCCATCGAACCAATGGCATTACGCATTGTGGTCATGGCAAGCTGCGTTACCGACAATTTGTAATCAGTAATATTATTGGTCGCTGCCGCTGCATCGGTGACTTTCATAAACAAAATACCATCTATTTCCAAGGTGATATTATCTTTGGTGATGGCGGGCTGAGAGACTATTTCTAACGATTGCTCTTTTAAATTACGATCGGCGGCAACAGATTGCACGTAAGGAACAATGAAGTTTAAGCCCGCTGATAAGGTTCTGGTGTATTTTCCCAGGGTATAAATAACATAGCCACGGTTTTGTGGCACAAAGTAGATACCTTTTTTTAAGGTATACAAAATAACTAGGGCAACCCAGAGTGCAGGGCTTAAAATGATGTTTTCAAATAAATTCATAGAGATAGATTCCTTACTTATGTAGTTAGCTCCCTAAAAGACAATTCAAGTTAATGGAGTGCAGCAAGCAAAGCAAGTTATTTTAGCTAGGCTCTTGGTTGCACTGTTATTTAAATTAAGCCAACATAGCTGCTTATTCCTTAAATTAAACTTTAACTGTTCTTTTATGCGATTTACTTTTAACGATAGTGAGCTCAACTTAACTACTGGCCTGTTGATTAAAGATGGTCAGACAATCAGCATCCGAGCCAAAACGTTATCGGTACTGAAGTACTTAATCGCAGAAAAAGACCATGTGGTGACAAAGCAGGCGTTGCTTGCTGAGGTATGGCACGATGTAGTGGTACAAGAGCAAGTATTAGTGCAATCAATAAAAGAAATCCGTGACTTACTTGGCAGCCATGTTATTAAAACCTATCCACGCCAAGGCTATCAGTGGACAGCCGAACTCAACCACATTAACAAGCAATACTCCTTCTTTGGTAAATCAGTTAACAGAGCATCGTTACTACAAATAGCAGTACTGGTCTTGCTCACCATCATAGGCCTAGTTATTTATTCTTTAGCTAGTAATAGCCCAAGCGCCAAAACTGCCAAATTTACTGTCGCTTTTTTACCAATCATTAATGATATGCCTGATGATATTCATGATTGGGTGCCTTTACAGGGCATGGACTATTTAACTGTCAGTTTAAAGAAAAATAGTCAATTGCAACTTATCCCAAGAGTAGCGTTACTCCAGTCACTGCCCTTTGCTAATCAAGAAAATTTTCAACCCTCTGATTCTCAAAAGTTACCCGTACTCGCCCAAGCGTTAAAGGTTGATTTATTAGTACAAACTCGGCTGCGTGGTTATCCACAAGATTTTCAATTAGATTATAGTTTCTACCTTGGCCAGCGAGTTGAAAAGGGGGTGATTTTAGCTGCTGATATTGCCACTGCTTTAGAACAGTTAGTGCAAAAAATAGCACAACGCTTTGACCCGGATGCTATCAAAACGTCACAACCTTATATCAGCAATTTTAGTAATGAAGCCTTTGCACGTGGCATTGAACTTTATTTACAAAGAGAATACCTGCAAGCTAGTACCTTTTTCGCTACTGCACTGCAAAGCAACAATGACTTATTGGCCGCACGTCGCTATTTGGCGGCAAGTTATATTAATAGTGGTGATATCGAACAAGGTATTACCTTAATGAAAGAAAACATTGCCCAAGCGCGACACAAGCAAATGCACAGAGAGGAGATTCGCAGTCATTTAATGATAGGTGTATTACTTATTCATCGATATCAGAATGACTCGCCAGCTAGTGATGATTTAACCGAAGCAGAGCTTTATATTCGGTTAACAAAAACACTAGCAGAGCAATACCAAGATACCTTGTTTATCGCTTACGCTCTGGAAGAATTAGCGAAAATAAAACGTTTACAGCAACAATATCAGCAGGCAATACCGCTATTGGCAGCGGCAATGCAATATCATAAAGATTTTAAAGGTAGCTATGGGCAAACCCGTGCCCTTATCGAGCTAGCGCTGATAGCCTTTGCCCAAAATAAAGAAACACTTGGTCATGACTATTTCAGCCAAGCGACCACCATAGCTTACCAAAATGGTGTTGCTACTAATAAGGTGGCTATATTACTCGCGCAAGCACAAGTAGCTCTGACTGCACAGCAGATAAAACAAGCTCAAGCTTATGCCGAGCAAGCTAAAGCTATTGCAATAAAAGCAACAAGTAATGTCTTAATTGCGCAAGTAAGCGCTTGGCTAGCTGAGAATAATAGCTATCAAGTTAATTAATCACTTTATTGAATAATCAAGTAATAAGGATTAGCCTTAGCTAACCGCTAAAATCTCATCCATAACCCAACTAGTATGTCGCGCTGAAGTGCCAGTTGACGGATGTCGCTTGTCATTTACTAAGTGTTGATAAATATTGCCTACATGATGTAATTGAATATTTTCAGGATTTTCAATAACAAACTCTTCTTTACTGTTACCTTGAGTGAGCATAATCGGTACCTCATCAAAAACAGAGAAGTCCAATTCACCGGCACTGCCCACTATAGTGACCTTATCTTGTCTTGCGGCGCCACCAAAGTTCCAACTACCAACCCCGGTCACGCCATTTTCATGCTGCCAACAGGCAGTAACGGCATCAAAGGCAGAATATAAGCCCTGCTGATTTGTTCCTATACCGCTGACCTGCTTGAAGTCACCCAGTAGATAAGCAAACAAATCTAAGCCATGACTGGCTAGATCATCAAAATAGCCACCTACTGCAATGCTTTTATCTGTGCGCCAGTTATATTGGTCCGATAAGTCTATAGCATTAGCAGGCTTACTTAACTGCCAGCTGATATGCCGAATATGGCCAATAGCATTACTCTCTAGTAAACTTTTAACCTTATTAAATCGAGGTAAAGAGCGGCGATAATAAGCGACAAATAACGGTACTTTAGCTTGCTGAAACGCTTGTTCAATAGCTAAACTGTCTTGGTAATTGGGTGCTAAGGGCTTTTCTATACAACAAGGCTTACCCGCTTTTGCTACCAGTAGCGCATAATGTTTATGACTATCGGGTGGCGTAGCAATATATATTGCATCAATATTGTCATCATTAATAAGATCAGCAGCATTATCACTAAATTTAGCCACCTGATGACGTTGGGCATAATCTTCTGCCAACGCTACATCTCTACGCATTACCGCCGCGAGTTCAAAGCCCGCTGTTTTTTGATAGGCTGGACCACTCTTAACTTCCGTTACCGCACCACAACCTATAATTCCCCAACGAATCACCTTATCTTTAGCTATCATAATTTCTTAGTCATAGTTGTTTACTCATATTCTAAATGGCTAAAATCATGGCTTAGCTAATAGCTCACCATGATTTTTCTTTCATTATATCTATATATGCCTATTACAAGCCACAGTAGCTATCAAGTTTAGGCTGCCAATGCGGCACAGTATCTTTCTGCTTAACATTACCGGCGCGCAACTTCGCTACTGCTGTTACTACCTCTTGAGATGACAGCTTTTTATCTGCGTTAAAGTACACCCAATCAACTTCTTGATGGTATTGACGCATTTGCGTACTTGCGACAATTTGCTCTGGAATAAACCATAAATTAAAGTTCATCGACATTGCCACTTCTGGGTAAACATCACTACCATGCTCTGAAAATAAATGACCATTAATATAATATTTAATGGAGTCATCGAAAACTTGCAGTACTAGAGTATTCCAGCCCTGTAAGCTTTTTACATAGGTATCAAAGGCATTCTCTTTGGTCCAAGGTTCAAGCTGAAATGTTTCCCAAGAGGTAGAAAACAATACATTTTCTTTCTCGCCCCAGCCACCATTGGCAAGGTATTCAAAATCCATTTCACTGTAATTTTTATCCATTGGCGCTTCGAGCGGACTTATGGTGTAAAAAGTTTCTACTATGCCATCACCATCTGGGCCAAAATCAGGTTGGTCATTAAAATATAAACGTGCTGCATAAGTACCTGCTAGATACTTACGTTGATGACATATTTGTGTATGACGGGTGTTTTCAGCGCTACCATCCGTTTTAGAGGTTAAACGCATTACGGTATTATTGGCATTGCTTTGATCAGGATGAAAACTAATACCTTCTGACCACCAAGTAGCATTTTTGATACCTGGATGGCCTACTTGAGTTCGAGGCACCCAGCCATTTTTTTGCGCCTCAGCTAAAGTTTTATAGCTAAAATCATCAAACATTACTTTGCTATTTGCATCTGTGCTTTCGGGGTTTGCTTGACTAGCTGAACTCGCAATTAAAGCGATAGTGCCAATGATTAAATGGCTTAGTGCTGAAGAGGACATCATTATTATTTAATTCCTACCTAGGTAAAGGTTGTTGTAGTGAGCCGTTATTGTTCTAGCAACAATGAAACACTTAGGAAGTAGTTTTGCTAATTAAATAATATTAAAGATAGGATTTTGACGGGTTAAATTTTATTAAAGCCTGTAAACATAGGGTCAACAGGCTTATTTTAATGATAGAGGGTTTTATCTAGCTTATATAAGTACAACAATAATCCACTAAGGTTTTAGCTTTGATTTCAAAGGAGCTATTCGCTGCAACGTTAAAAGATTGGCCTGCGCTAATGTTTTGCCAAGTATCAGAGCCAGCCAATAATATTTCACATTCACCGGCAGTAATTTCCATTAACTCTTTTTCCGCGGTAGCGAATTTATAGTCACCCGGCATCATGATACCTAAGGTTTTAAAACTACCGTCGTTAAAGGTGAGCTTACGGCTGGTGACTTTGCCATCAAAATAAACACTGGCTGCTTTAGTAACGGTAACTTCTTTAAACTCTGACATAGGTAGTTCCTTGTTTAGGCTTTATTTATATTTAATTTGATTTAATCTGGATATTATTGGCAATAAAAAACGGCATTGAATTTAACTTCATCTGCCGTTTGTATTGATTAACCCACTCTACTTGAAAAGAGGTGTATTATTTTGCACTAGCAATTTTTTGCATATCAGTCATGTAACCACGAAGCTCTTTACCAATCACTTCAACGCCATGGCTACGAATGGCTTCATTCACTTCAATTAAACGCGCATTATCAACATTGTTTGAGCTAGCTTTTAGGCCTTCACCTAATTGCTCTAATGTTAAGTTAGCCGTGTACTCTTCAAGAAGAGGTACTGCTGCGTGAGTAAATAAGTAGTTACCGTATTCTGCAGTATCAGAAATTACTACGTTCATTTCGTATAACTTGTTACGTGCAATACAGTTAGCAATTAATGGCGTTTCATGAAGAGACTCATAATATGCAGATTCTTCAACGATACCAGCAGCAACCATAGCTTCAAATGCTAACTCAACACCGGCTTTAATCATGGCAATAACAAAGATGCCTTTGTCGTAATATTCTTGTTCGGTAATTGCTGTTTCACAATCTGCCGCTAATTCAAATGTCGATTCTGCAGTTTCAGCGCGCCATGTTAATAAGTTAACATCATCATTAGCCCAATCTGCCATCATAGTTTCAGAGAAGCGACCTTCAATAATATCATCCATATGCTTTTCAAATAATGGACGTAAGATAACTTTCAATTCTTCAGACATATCAAACGCTTTGATTTTAGCTGGGTTTGATAAACGGTCCATCATGTTAGTGATGCCGCCATGTTTAAGACCTTCAGTAGTAGTCTCTAAACCATACTGTAATAATTTACGTGCGTAAGCTGCGTCCATGCCTTGAGCGATTAATTGTTTGTGACCTAATACTGCTGCTGTTTGCAACATACCACAAAGAATGGTTTGCTCACCCATTAAGTCAGACTTAACTTCAGCAATGAAAGATGATTGTAAAACACCCGCTCTATCACCACCAGTTGCACTGGCGTAAGCTTTAGCAATCGCTAAACCGTTGCCTTGTGGATCATTTTCTGGATGAACTGCAATTAGTGTTGGTACACCAAAACCACGTTTGTACTCTTCACGTACTTCAGTACCAGGACATTTAGGTGCAACCATAACAACCGTGATGTCAGGACGAACTTGCATGCCTTCTTCAACAATGTTGAAACCATGTGAATAAGAAAGCGTAGCGCCTTGCTTCATCAACGGCATTACCGCTGTAACGGCAGAAGTATGTTGTTTATCAGGTGTTAAGTTTAATACTAGGTCAGCTTGAGGAATTAATTCAGCGTAGTTACCTACTGTGAAACCATTCTCTGTAGCCCACTGCCAAGATTGACGCTTTTCGCTAATTGCTGCATCACGTAGCGCATAAGAAATATTTAAACCAGAATCACGCATGTTCAAACCTTGGTTTAAACCTTGAGCACCACAACCAACAATGACAATGTTCCAGTCTTTGATGAAGTTACAGCCATCGCTGAATTCTTCACGCTTCATAAAACGACATTGGCCTAATTGGCCTAATTTTTCACGTAAGCTTAAGGTATTAAAATAGTTGCTCATGCTGGTTCCTCTGAATTTGGTTCTAAAAATTAGTTATTAATCGAGTCAGCTTGCTGACTGTTCTTTTAACAATGTTTTTTTCAATGTAAACACCATACCCTAGATATCACGTTGCAAAAAGTGATATATTCGCACCACTACGTTGCGTTTTTTGCAACAATAAAAGCTACCAATACCAGTTTCATTAAGTTTGTGATCTTGTTGTGCATAGGAAAAATAAATCAGGGCAAGGCGCTCGATTGAGCAAT
>NZ_JABSOV010000010.1 GCF_013215345.1 Colwellia sp.
ATCATCACCGACACTGGCAATATAACGTAATGTACCTTGTGAAATCTGGCCATTCAGTAAGCTCACTTGGGCAATTTGGCCAACAGATAACTGACTTATTTGTTGTTCGGTAACATGGGCTCTAACAATAAGTGGGTCTAAATCAGCAATCATGGCAATATCATCGCCAGACGCAACATAATCACCTACTTCAACATAACGAGTATTTAAAATCCCGGCAAATGGCGCCTTAATAACCGTGTTGGCAATATCTAATTCTAAACTGATAATTTCGGCTTTAACTGACGCTAACGCGGCATAGGATTGTGCCAAATACACCTTACCTTGATAGCCTTGTTTATTTAATTTTAATGCGCCTTGGTACTCGACTTCACGCTGGGTTAATAATGCTTGGCTACGTGCTAATTGCGCGGGTAAACTATTTAAAGCAATTTTTGCAATAACCTGCCCTTTAGCTACTTTTGAGCCTCTTTTGGCCAGTACCTCAACAATTTTACCGCGAACTTCTGCTTTTAATGTGGTGATACGATTAGGCTCGGTACGGCCGTAAAGTTCAATTTTTTTATGAATATATTGGCCGAATCGGGTTTCAACTTTAACTTTAGCTGTTAGCTGCTGTTCATTATGACTTGGGATTAGTGCTTTTAATGCCGATTTTTGCTCGGCGACACTCGGACCAGAAGCCATCCATAACACCAAAACAAGGGTGATTAATGTGGCGATAAGGTAAGGGCGTTGCGCTAACCAGCGAGAATTCAAGGTAAATTTCATCATTATAACTCCATATTGATGGCGGCTATAGTAACGTGTTTTCTAAAGAGGAGATAAACTAACTTGCAACAAATTGTTCGCCTCTTTGTGCCTTTATGTAACCTTTGGTAAAATTAAAACAGCAGCCATGTAAGAAATACTCTTCGAAAGCTGGGACTCATCAAGCATTTTTAATTTATCTCAGAAGTCGTGGTCAGGAAATTTGGCTATGACACAAGTAGCTGAAAGTTTTAGCGGAGCAGAAATGACAATGCCGACATAACGTCGGCATTTAGTAGCTTTCTTTAACTAAAAAATTAGCAAGCTACATAGAAAACGATGAACCACAACCACAAGTAGTCGTTGCATTTGGGTTATTTACCACAAAACGACTGCCTTCTAAGCTTTCAAGATAGTCTACTTCACCATCAACAAGGTATTGTAAACTCATAGGATCTATCACCATAGCAACACCTTGCTTTTCAATAGTCATATCGCCATCATTTACTTTTTCATCAAAAGTGAAACCATATTGAAAGCCTGAACAACCACCACCAGTAACATATACACGTAGCTTAAGAGCAGGATTTTCTTCTTCTGTGATTAGCGAAAGGACTTTAGTCGCCGCTGCATCGGTAAATTTAATGGGTAATTCAGGGTTTGACATGGTGCTCTACTTAGTACAATAAAGTACGAAAAAAAATACGCTTTAAAAACGATGGATGGTAACAAAGCTAATTATCTTAAACCTGACTAATTTAATCAAGTATTATTCGTTGATAACCATCAAAGGTTACTTACTTACCAGCCAGGGCACATGTTTATCTTTTTTAGCATATTTTTGCCAACGAGATTTACTTAGTATTGCCGAGACCAAGATATTTTCAGGAGTGAAATTAGCCGGCAAGGTAAATTCACCACTAATAATCTGGAAATATTGAAAACTGAACTTTACATCTTTCTTATTTAATTTAGAGACTTGGCCAAGTTTAAGCTTTATTGATTTTTCACCTTCATAACCTTCAAAGACCAATTCTATATAGCCTTTACTATAGCGCCGCTTCAATTGCTGTTGCACTAAGGTCACTTGAAAATGGTATTGATTAGGTGTTTTACTGGCGGTTATTTTCACACTTTCGACCAACAAGCCTGCAGCTTGTTTTTCTGGTGCCATTATTTTTTCGTAAAAAGCCAATTGCTTTTTCACTTCAAACTGTTGCACGGCTTCGGCTTTAAGTAAACTTTGTGCCTTTTTATTAGCAAGTTGTTCAACCGCTAACTCAACCTCTAAGGAGTGAATTCGTGCTGTACTCTGCTCTTGTTGATGATAGAGTTGTTCCAATCTAAGCTTTTGTTGTTCAAGGCTGGTCACTTGAAAATAATGATAATAATTTCCCATTCGGTAGCCGATAAAAAGACAAAGACCTATCACTGTGCATAAAAACAAAGCCGATTTAAAGGTGCCTAGGCGCTCAATGACTACCCTTAGATTTATTTTTGCTAACCATTTCATTTGTAAAGTATTATAATCCCGTAATGATAATCTCAATCGCAGCAATAAGAAAACATCTAGCTCTACCAACAACCTCTTGGCAAATTTGTTTGCTGGCCATTATTGGTGGCTGCGCTTCCGCTTTATTAGTGGTGTTATTTACGCTTACTATCGAAGAAATTCAGCAACTTTACCTAATAAAGCGCGATAACTATAGCAGTTTAGATGAGTTAAGTCGTTTTGATTTACCCATAATCGGCGCTCTTATCATCTTACTTATTGGTTGGCTTACCGGTTATAAATATTTACGCACCGGTATCCCCTTTGTTCTGCATAGATTAAAAGTTGCTCATGGTGTCATTCCCTTTAAAAACACCCTTAACCAATTTTGGGGCAGCGCGGTAGCACTAGCCTCTGGATTTTCTGTTGGCCGTGAAGGACCTGCGGTACACCTTGGCGCGGCCTGTAGTAGCTATATAGGTAGTGTTTTGAAACTACCTTATAACAGTATCCGTACCTTGTGCGCTTGTGGTATAGCCGCAGGCATAGCAGCAACATTTAACACCCCGATTGCCGCGGTTATTTTTGTTATGGAAGTAATAATGCGTGAATACAAGGTCCATATTTTTGTGCCTGTTATGCTTGCTGCAATTGTTGGCTCCTTGATTACCCGAAGTGTCTTTGGCACCAGTCATAACTTTGAATACTTTCATACCATAGCACTTGGCCAACACCACTACTTTTCCTTAGTAATGCTAGCCATAGTATTAGGCATATTGGCGGCAGCATTTAATAAGTACCTGGTTTTAATCATTAAACACAGTGTTAAATACCATATAGTACCGCGCTTATTACTTGCTGCTTTTATTACCGGTACTTTAGGCTATTTAGTGCCTGGTGCTATGGGTACAGGCACAAGTGCCATAGATATTTCCTTAACCAGTAACTTGCAGCTAGGTTTGTTATTTAGCTTACTTATCGCAAAATTATTAATGACCATGTTTGCTCTTGGCTTAGGTATACCGGGCGGTATTATTGGCCCGACACTCGGTATAGGAGCTATAGCTGGCGCTTGCGCTGGTGCGTTAGTGATACAAGTATTACCCGGTGAGCACCTTGGCAGTGATTTCATTCTCATGGGCATGGCCGGTTTTATGGCTGCCAGCTTGAATGCGCCACTTGCCGCTCTACTCACTGTGGTAGAGCTATCTGGTCAACTTGAGTTGGTTGTTCCCGCCATGATTGTCATTACCATTGCCAGTATAGTGTCTCGACAACTTTGTAAAAACGAGTCTATTTTTATCATGCAATTAGATGCGCAAAACTTATCCTATCGCAAACCGCCCATTGAAGAATCATTGCAAAATATTGGTGTCTTAGCGGTAATGAAAGATAATTTTTTGATGTTAGAGCAAGCCAGTAATCGCTCTATTATCGGTGAACTACTAAATTGTGATGAATCACAACTCATTATTAATAAAGCACCAGCACAGTCGGCAAAGATAAATGATTACTATTGGGCGCAATTCGATGCTGAGATAGCTGACGATGAAGGTGAGGACATTGAACATAACCTTGCTAAGAAGTTGATATTACATAAGCTTATTCCACTGAATCATCAAGCAACCTTGGCAGAAGCATATTTAGCATTAGTTGAGCAACGTTCAGGGGCGGTATACATTTATCATAAAGATATCAACGACTGTATTGGTCTAGTCACTTTTGAACAACTTAGAATTTATTTAGTAGCAGGAAAACTCCTTTAATGGACACATTTTTAATCAACAATATCCTCTGGCTCAAAGCCTTCCATGTTTTTTTTATGGTCGCTTGGTTTGCTGGTATCTTTTATTTACCACGTTTATTTGTCAATCACGCAGAAACCAAATCAACTGAAGTCGCTCAGCACCTTAAGGGCATGGAAAAACGTTTACTGTATTTTATCACTCCTTTTGCCATTTTCACCTTAATAATGGGTTTAGCAATAATCTACACTTACGGACATGACTGGTTTATTGCTGCTAAGTGGCTACACATTAAATTGAGCTTAGTGATAGTGCTATTTGTTTACCACGGCTATTGTTTTAAGTTAGTGAAAACCTTTGCCCAAGATAAAAATACCCGTTCAGGTCGCTTCTATCGTATTTTCAATGAACTTCCGGTACTTATTTTATTAGCAGTTATTATTTTAGCTTACGTTAAGCCGATGTAACTTCCACTCACCTATTACATTCGGTTAAGGCCAACTAAGGTAAGTTATGCTGTACTTATATTTGGGTTATGTAGCCACGCAACTTTATGCCATTACCGAAGTGTTTTCAAAAAACACCGTGGCGCTCAAGGCCAAGCAAACAAAGTCACTTTATTTATTTCGGGTATCGTTATTGCGTTAGTCGAGCATGGTTTTAGTTATTTTAATTTATTGACTGATAAGCCCCATGACATCAGTACCGCAATCGTTTTTTATTGTTTTTCCTAGTAGCTTATTTACCGTTAAACAAACAACAAACCGCCGATTTGTAGACAAAATAAATAACAGTGAACCCCACTTCATTTTTCATACATTACAGTTATAATCTAAATAGGGTAACTTGCCCACAATATAAAAAAAATGTTAATCCACTTATGGATAACCTAAATTAGGGAACATTTTAATGAAGTACATTTTAGTCGCTTGCTTAGCATTCACTACTCTTTTATCAACAGTCAATGCCAATAGCCAATCAACGTTACCAATAATCAAGCCCAAGATTGTTGGTGGTCAACTTGCAGACAAAAATGACTGGCCTTGGATGGCTGCCTTAGTCTCTACCTATAATGAGGTCAACACCTCTTTAGAGGTCGCCGGTATTCCCTATATTAGTTCGCCTTTTTCATATAGCCCATCGGGTCAAGCCAGTGCCACTATGGCTGACTGTGGTATTGGCGATAGTCAATGTGACTCGGCAGCAGAGAAAATATGTCTAATTGCTCGCGGGGAAATCGATTTTTCCGTCAAAGTTAATAATTGCCAAAGCGGTGGCGGTATTGGTGCAATTATCTTTAATAATGTTTTAGGTGATCTCAATGGCACCTTAGGCGAAAATTTTACTGGCACTATTCCTGTGGTAGCCATTAGCCAAAACGATGGTGCTACTTTACTGAATAACCTTGGTAGTATCGCCAGCCTTAATGTTACAGCCCAACAGAAAATTACTCAAAGCGCTACTTGTGGTGCTAGTTTTATCGGTGAGCAATGGGTACTTACCGCTGCTCATTGTGTTGTTGATGCCAATATTAACTTGCTAAAAGTCAATGTCGGTGAATATGACTTAAATGATGGTGCTGAAAATGCCACAGCCATTAAACGTATTTATATTCATCCAGAATATAATGAAGGTGCATCTTTTAATAACGATATTGCCCTGATAGAACTAGTTGAAACTATTGACAATCCAGCGGTAACGCTAGCTGATTTAGATTCGAGTAAACAGCTAGCCTTAGACAACGCAGCAGTAACAGTTATAGGTTGGGGCAATGTTAACGCTTATGGGGCAAATGAAGAATCCCCGCCCAATAGTCAGCCCGATAAATTGCGTCAAGTTGAGCTCTCATTACTCAGTAATGAGCAATGCAAAGATAAATTAGTGCAGGCTTATAGTGATTTAGATAACATTACTTATTTACCTAGTCAGGTAGGTATTACTGACAGCATGATCTGTGCTGAGTTCTTAGGCGAACCTAAAGGTTCATGCCAAGGAGATAGTGGCGGGCCATTGTTAGTTAACACTAATCAAGGCTGGCAACAAATTGGCATAGTCAGTTACGGTGTCGGCTGTGCCGTTGCAGCGTTTCCAGATGTTTACGCCCGTGTTGGCCAGTTTACTACTTGGATTAACAAAATTACCAAAGGCATAGCCATAGAGCCAAGTTATGATTTTGCCATTACCCCACAAAACACTGCACAAACAACTCAACTAACAGTCACCAATAATAGTAATTTAACCGCTAATTTAACTTTCACCCTAATAGCAGACAAAATTGGCAGTACTGGCTTTAGTTTGACTACCGATAATTGCACTACGTTAGCAGCAAAACAAAGTTGCCAAATTCAACTTGCCTTCGATGCTAAAACGGCTGGCATACATAAAGTTAGGATTATTATTAATAGTAATGATGAAGCTATTCCAACTAGCCAAAGCTATATAAGTGCACAAGCGATTGCCGCCAATAATAACATTAATACTCAGTTATCTAATGGCTCCACTGAACTACTTTGGTTTAGCGGTGGTGATCAACCTTGGTTACTTGATAATAGCGAGGCAGCAATTTTCAGCGGAGACATAACTGATGATCAGCAAAGCGCGGTTATGCTGACATTCTCTGGCGCGGGTAGCTTATCATTTGATTGGAAAGTTTCTTCAGAAGAAAACACCGATAATCCTGATGATCCCTATGATGCCTTGTATCTATTTGTTGATGGTGAACAAATAGATTTTATCTCTGGCGAAGTCCTTTATACCAAGGTAACTGTCCCTGACTTTCCTGTCGGTGAACATCAAATAACATGGCTTTACCTCAAAGATGGAGCTACTAGCGAAGGAAGTGACCAAGGGTATTTAAAGAACATCGTTTTTACCCCAACTGCTGCACCTGTTTTCCTACCTGTTCCAGCTCAAGACACGGGGAAATCAAGCGGTGGTAGCGTCTATTATATTCTGATGCTACTAACCTTACTAACCTTTAACCGTCGACGAAGTTAAGGGCAAGCTATCGATAATAAAAAGGCAGTTTTATCTGCCTTTTTTTATTTTCATCGTGTACTGACAGCAGGTTAAAATATTGTTTACCATTCGCAAATTGGTCATTTTATGCTATATTCTTGGCAAATTTTTCCCCTTTCAATGTAACTAATCACGATGATGAAATTTCAAGGTAACCATATTCTATCGGTATCACAATTTGACCGAGAGGCTATCGTAAAGATTTTACAAATTTCCGCACAAATGGCACCTTATGCGTCACGACAAAAACGTTGTCATGTGCTCGAAGGTGCGATATTAAGTAACTTATTTTTTGAACCAAGTACACGTACCCGTGTTAGTTTTGGTACCGCCTTTAACTTACTCGGCGGTTTTGTCCGTGAAACCGTTGGTCAAGAAAACTCATCACTAAGTAAAGGTGAATCTTTATTTGATACCGCGCAAGTGATCAGCGGCTATTCCGATGTCATTGCCATGCGTCATCCACAAATGCACTCGGTAGATCAGTTTGCTCTAGGCAGTACAGTGCCAGTTATCAATGGTGGTGATGGTGCCAATGAACACCCTACTCAGGCTTTACTAGATTTATTTACTATTCAGTCTGAAATGATGCACTTTAATAAAGGCTTAGATGATTTAAATATTGTTTTGATGGGTGACTTAAAACATGGTCGTACCGTACATTCATTATCCAAATTACTCAGTCTTTATGACAATGTTAAAGTGACTATGGTGGCACCCAAGGCCTTACAAATGCCTGACAGTGTAATTTCAACATTAACTGATGCCGGTCATGAAGTGATTTTGACAGAAACTATGGCGGGAAATTTATCTGCTGATGTTATCTATCAAACCAGAATTCAGCAAGAGCGCTTTGCCAGCAAAGATGAAGCAGAATTATATCGCGGACATTTCAGTTTGAATAAGAGTGTTTACCAAAAATATTGTCAAGAAAATACCGTTATCATGCATCCATTGCCGCGTGACTCTCGCCCTGAAGCCAATGAATTAGATACAGATTTAAATGACTTAGATAACCTAGCTATTTTTAGGCAAGCACAAAATGGTGTTTTAGTGCGTATGGCCTTATTTGCCTTAACGTTAGGTGTTGAAGATCAAATCACAAATTACGAAAAGCCGGTAAACTGGTTCACAAATAAAAATACTTAATTGCCATTATGGAGCTAGCCTGAGCATGGGCTATCTCCTTGTATTAACGTTAGGTGTTGAAGATCAAATCAGCAATTATGAAAAACCAGTAAACTGGTTGAAAAATAAAAATGCTTAGCGGCAATACTCCCTATAAGTAACGACTTTTAGAAGAAATATATTATGAATAAATCAGAACAGTTATTTGAACAAGCTCAAAAAATAATTCCCGGTGGTGTTAACTCGCCAGTGCGTGCTTTCAATGGTGTTGGCGGAACTCCTTGCTTTATAAAACGTGCCCAAGGTGCTTATATTTATGATGCAGATGATAAAGCTTACATTGACTATGTTGGCTCTTGGGGACCAATGATTTTAGGGCATAACCACCCAGCCATTCTTGATGCCGTTATTACTACGGCAAAAAATGGCTTGAGTTTTGGTGCGCCAACTGAGCTTGAAATTACCATGGCTGAAAAGGTTCGTGAGTTAGTGCCATCAATGGAATGTTTACGTATGGTTAGCTCTGGTACTGAAGCTACCATGAGCGCTATCCGTTTAGCGCGTGGTTATACTGGCCGCGATAAAATATTAAAATTTGAAGGTTGTTACCATGGTCATGCTGACTCATTGTTAGTAAAAGCAGGCTCAGGTGCATTGACTATGGGTATACCTAATTCACCAGGTATTCCTGCTGACTTCGCTAAACACACACTAACGGTTAGCTATAACAATATCGAAGAAGTAAAAGAGATTTTTGCTAAATACGCCGATGAGATAGCTTGTATTATTGTTGAACCTGTCGCCGGCAACATGAACTGTATTCCTCCAGTTGCTGGTTTTCTTGAAGGTTTACGTGCGGTGTGTGATCAGTACAGTAGCGTATTAATCTTTGATGAAGTAATGACTGGTTTTCGTGTCGCACTAGGTGGTGCACAAGCTCTTTATAACATTAAACCGGACCTTACCACTTTAGGTAAAGTTATTGGCGGCGGCATGCCTGTTGGCGCATTTGGTGGTAAACAAGAGATAATGGACTATATCGCCCCAATTGGCCCAGTTTATCAAGCCGGTACTTTATCAGGTAACCCAATTGCTATGGCGGCAGGTTTAGCGTCATTAACTGAGCTAGCTCAAGGTGATAAACATCAACAATTAAGTGCTGCTACTGAAAAGCTAGCTATGGGCTTTAAAGCCGCCGCTGAACGTAATGGTGTTAGCTTAAGTGTAAATTATGTTGGTGCCATGTTTGGCTTCTTCTTTACCGACGACAAAAACCCTATCACCAGCTACAAACAAGCAACTCAATGTGATGACGAGATGTTCAAACGTTTCTTCCACTTGATGCTAGCTGAAGGGATTTACTTAGCACCATCGTCTTATGAAACTGGATTTTTATCAACCGCACATAGCGATGACATTATAGAAAAAACATTAGTTGCTGTTGATAAGTGTTTCGCTCAGCTATAACTAGCAATTTATTTTGTAAACTATAATTCTTGATATAAAAAAGCGACTTAAATTCATTTAAGTCGCTTTTTCTTTAATAAATTGCTTCTATCTATTAAAGCAGCTCTTTTCAGTTCGGCTCCTGACAGCGTTGCCTTCAATTAGCCAATAAATCAAGCTCAGCTTGTAGCCAATCATAACCTTGCTGCCAGCCAAATTCTAATGCTGGAAATACTTTTAAATTCCAATCATCGATGGCTCGTAGCGACATGACATCGTCTATTATTTTCTGGTCTTCATCTTTATAAACAATCACCGCAATAGCAACTAACTTCTCATGTGAAGCCATGGTCATTTTTGCCTCAAAAGTGTAGCTATAGCTATTTACTTTATTGATCAGCAAGACAAAGTTATCATTCAGCTGCTGGCTAAGAAAATCATCGAATTCATCAAGCATCTCCATTGATACTTCAATGCCTTCAGCTATAATTAGTTCAACAATACAATCACTTAATAAATTTACCGTTGCAAAACTTAACTGCTGTTTCATGGTTACACCCCGCCTACTACTATTTTATTACTCTATAGTAAAGCTACGATTTTTACCAATAACCTGCTCATTTATTGTACACGCACCCTAAAATAGCCACTATAAAAACTGATCAAATAATTGTACGGTGACCATTTCACCTGCCGCGACCTTACCTTGTTCACTTGGCAGAATAATATAACAGTTAGCCTTAGCTAAACTAGATAAGATACCTGAACCCTGCGCGCCAGTAGAACTAACGATATTTTCACCTTGTGAGTTAATCGCTAAGACACCTCGTTGAAAATCCATGCGTCCTGGAGATTTACGCAAGTCAGTACTGCATTTCACTGTTAAATGCGTACGCTTTAAAGGTTGAGCATTTTGCATTTTAGTTAAGGCAACCAAGGCTAATTGATGAAAAGTTACCAAGGCTGAAACTGGGTTACCTGGCAAACCAAAAAATAGGCTGTTGGCTAGCTTGCCAAAAGCAAAGGGCTTACCTGGTTTCATTGCTATTTTCCAAAAAGCTATTTCACCCAATTCATCTAGCACAGTTTTAGTGTAATCCGCATCACCTACCGAAACACCGCCAGAAGAAATTACTGCATCAGCTTGCTCATCGGCACTAATAAAGGCTGATTTTATTGCTGAAAAATCATCTTCAATAATACCAAAATCAATGACATCAACATGTAGTTTTTGCAGCATGGCAGCTAAAACAAAACTGTTAGACTCATAAATATCACCAACTCGTAATGTTTGTCCCGGTAATTTTAATTCATCACCGGTAGCGATCAAAGCTACCTTTAATTTACGATAGACTTTAACTTCAGCCACACCCAATGAAGCAAGCACACCAATATCAACCGCCGTTAATTTTTTGCCTAATTGCAATACTTGTTGACCGAGTTGAATATCTTCCCCGGCATTACGGACATGGCAGCCAAAACTTTTATCTTGTAAAAAAGTAATTTGTTCTCCATCCGCGCTAACATTTTCTTGCATCTCTACTGAATCACAACAGTCAGGCATTTTAGCCCCGGTCATAATACGAATGCATTCTCCAGCCTGACATACACCTTGAAAAGGTGCTCCTGCCATAGAGCGGCCAACAAGGGTAAGGATTTTATTAGCCGTAAAACTCCCAAGAGCAAAAGCATAACCATCCATTGCAGAGTTATCATGAGGTGGTACATTTAATGGGCTAGCAATATCTTGTGCTAAAACATAGTGCAAGGCTTGGTCAATGGCTAAGGTTAATGTTTCGGTGACAGGTGAAACTTGCGCTAGCATATTCGCTAAAGCTTGTTCAAAAGGTAAAAGCCCTGGAGCTGAGCAACAATCAGACATAAAAAACTCGCTTAAATACGTTAATACATGAACATCACTCTAAACTAGGTAAATCTACCAGCCTGATTAGAAAGATATTGGTTAAATCCGTTATAGATAGTATCGCTTAAGTACCCACAAAATTAATAGTGATAAAACCGCAACTTTATTGATTTTGATCAATATTAAGGTCGGCTAAAAAAATTATTATCACGTCAGCAAAGTAATATATGCCATCCGCCTGAACTTGCATCTTAAAGTAGAGCAGGTATATACTAAATATTGAACAGAATTTTATTTATAACACCGAGCTGTCATAACTACCGTGGCTTTCTTTTTAGGCTATATCAAGCCTACTTATTGTAAACCATCATGTTGTGATATGCCGTAACTAAAGCAATGTATTTATTGCACTTTTAGTTACCAGGGTTAACAAGGAAACGCGTTAGCCTCCCTACATTTGGAAAGGTGACATGTTAACAGACAACTATGGCCGTAGGTTTTCTTACCTGCGCTTATCGATTACTGACGTGTGCAATTTTAGCTGCACTTACTGCTTACCTGACGGTTATCAGTGCGATCAGCCACGTGATTTCTTATCACTATGTGAAATCAAACGTTTAACCAAAGCTTTCGCCGAGCTAGGCACAGAGAAGATCCGCATTACTGGTGGTGAACCTGCCTTGCGTAAAGACTTACCTGAAATAATTCAAATTTGTAAAGAAACACCAGGTATCAAGAAAGTTGCCATAACCAGTAATGGTTTTAAATTACCTGAGCACTTACCTCAATGGTTGGATGCCGGCATTGATGCCATTAATATCAGTATCGATAGTTTAGATCCACGCCAATTTCTCGCGATAACCGGGCACAATAAACTTAAGACCATTCTCAAGGGTATTGATATGGGCTTAGCCGATGGCAGAGCAACCATTAAAGTGAATACGGTATTAATGCGTGAGCATAGCGGCAGAGATATTCAAAGCTACCTTGACTGGATAAAAGATACCCCGATAACGTTACGTTTTATTGAGTTAATGCAGACCGGTGATAACAAGGCATTTTTTGATGCACAACATGTACAAGGCTCACGCATTAAACAAAACTTAATCCTCGATGGTTGGCTGCCTGTTATTCAGAATAAATCAGCGGGTCCTGCCCAAGAATTTTATCATCCTGACTATCAAGGTAAAGTCGGTTTGATCATGCCCTACTCGAAGGACTTTTGTAATAGCTGTAATCGCTTACGAATTAGCTCAAGTGGCAAGTTGCACTTGTGCCTATTTGGTGATGAAGGTTTGTCACTACGTGAACAATTGCAAAGTGATGATATAGTGCCAATACAACAGAAAATCGTATCGTTACTCGGTGACAAAAAAGCCACCCATTTTTTACATGAAAAGCTTACTGGTGCTACGAAACACCTTGCCATGCTTGGGGGTTAGTTATGAACCATCAAGCTATTGATTGTTTAGGTGTAGTACTTGCTGGCGGTTTATCTTCTCGCATGGGACAAGATAAGGCACAACTAACACGACTGAAAATTGGTGCCGATATCTCGGTAAAACCCGTAAGTAACATGCTAGATTTTTCCAAGCAGCTGCTTAGCGATGCCGGCATAAAAGATATCGTTGTTAGTGGTGATAACTATCAAATTCCAGACCTAGTACCATGCTCTGGCCCTGTTGGTGGAATTTATAGTGTTTTAGCTCATTACCCTGAACACTTACAGCCGAAAGCATTATTATTATTACCCGTTGATTTACCCTTAATGACAGCCGCAGATTTAGCTAAACTGCGGCTGAAAGGTGAACTGAGTCACAAAGCGACTTTTTTCAGTGATGGTCAAAAACAAGCGCATCATATTCCGTTATACTTGCCCAACAATGCTTTTTTGCAACTGTTTTTAGCTCAGGCATTCCAGCGAGAAAGCTTGCTCGCCCTCGGCAATGAAAAGAGTAATAGAAGCGGTCATAAAAATAATAAAAATGGTCCTTCAGTTAGAGCCCTGCTAGAACAAGTGCCTCACCAAGCCATTACTAGTCCAAAAAATCAGGCGCTATTCAATACCAATACGCCAGAGCAGTGGCAACAAGCAAAAAAACAATTTTAGAGCGAACGTATTGGTTAGCAATACACTCACTGTCAAGAGAATCAATGGCAGCAAGCACAACAACAGTTTTAGTCTAAGCATATTGAGTAGCAATACGCTGCAATATGAGTAGCAAAAAATTTAATTTAATCTAAAAGATTTAGTAAAGGATAAACCTATGTCAGCACATGGCGGCAACACTTTCGTTCCCTTAAATATCGCCGTTTTAACGGTTTCAGATACACGCACCGAAGCGAACGATACTTCGGGGCAAGCGCTAGTTGAGCGTTTAACCCAAGCAGGTCACAACTTAGCTGATAAAGCCATTGTTATAGATGACGTTTATCAATTGCGTGCGCAAGTTTCCAAATGGATTGCCGATGATACTATTCATGCCATTATTTCTACCGGTGGTACTGGCTTTACCGATCGTGATAATACGCCTGAAGCATTAACACCATTATTTGATAAGGCCGTAGAGGGATTTGGTGAAGTTTTTCGTCACGTGTCCTTAATTGAAATAGGCACCTCTACTATTCAATCTCGTGCATTTGGCGGCATCGCCAACAAAACGGTAGTCTTGTGTGTTCCAGGCTCAACTAATGCTTGTAAAACGGCTTGGGATAAAGTGATTAAAGAGCAGCTCGATGCTAGTCATCGTCCTTGTAATTTTGTCCCACACTTAAATATCACGGCAGAGCCGTCAGCGAGTAAAGAGTCTTCAATTGTTGAAAAATGTGGGACTCGCGGTTAATGACTAACTCTACATCAAAAAATAGCACGCCTGAGGCAGCACCTGAGCTAAGCCATCTGAACCAGCAAGGTGAAGCTAACATGGTCGATGTCACGGAAAAAGCCATGACATCGCGTACGGCAACCGCGCAAGGTTTTATTAAAATGAATCGTGCGACTTTTGAATTAATTACTACAGGTAAACATAAAAAGGGTGATGTGTTTGCTGTTGCTCGTATTGCTGGCATTCAAGCGGCGAAAAAGTGCAGCGACTTGATTCCTTTATGTCATCCATTGATGCTAACTAAGGTACAAGTAGACTTCACCCTTGATAGTCAAAACAACCAAGTACAAGTGAATAGCTTATGTCGCTTAACAGGACAAACAGGCGTAGAGATGGAAGCATTAACGGCTGTTTCTGTTGCTTGTTTAACCTTGTTTGATATGTGTAAAGCCGCCGATCCTGCCATGCAGATTAACGGTATAGAAGTATTAACAAAAGAAGGCGGTAAATCGGGCCATTGGCAAACACCATCAACCTAATTTAACGAGAACTAATAGAGAGAATTAGTATGATTAAAATTGTTTTTTTTGCCGCTTTAAGAGAGCAGCTAGATTGTGCTGAACTGTCTTTAAACGCCGATGATGTAAAAACAGTCAATGACGTTAAACAGCGCTTAAGTGATAAAAATTCCCAGTGGCGACAAACCTTTAGCAATGCCTCACTGTTATCGGCAGTGAACCATGACATGGTGGATGGCAGTCATTTAGTGAAATCTGGTGATGAAGTTGCCTTTTTCCCTCCTGTGACCGGCGGATAACAGATGATAAGCCAAGACGTTTTGAAAGAGATATCCATCCAAACTAAGGATTTTAGTTTAGCCGATGAAGTTGCCTTACTTGAAAAAGACAACTTAACCGATGGCGCTGTGGTGACCTTCACCGGCAGAGTTAGAAATAACAATAATGGTAATAGCGTAACTAGCTTAACGCTAGAGCATTACCCAGGTATGACTGAAAAATCATTAGCTAAAATTATCAACCAAGCTAAAGAGCAATGGCGGATAGGACGAGTTAAAGTCATTCATCGCATTGGCGAACTGCATATAGGTGAGCAAATTGTTTTTGTGGGCGTCACCAGCAAACATAGACAAGATGCTTTTGCTGCCAATGAATTCATCATGGATTATTTGAAAGTTAAAGCGCCTTTTTGGAAGAAAGAGCAAATTACCGAGGCTGGAAAAACTTCAGAAAACTGGTTGGATGCTAAAACCAGTGATACTGACAAAGCAGAGCTGTGGAGCTAGCGTGCTACGTTTTCTTTTATACAGCTTGCTATCTTGCTGTTTTGTCATCAGCTTACTTACCAGTGTTAGTAGCAATGCACAACCAAGCGCGGATAAAGGCAAGCAAGCTTCCAGCACACCTTTACGCATTGCCGTTGCAGCTAACTTCACCCCAGTATTAAAAGTATTACTCGAAGACTTCCGCAAACAAACAGGTATAAAAACCCAGATAATTAGTGGTGCTAGTGGCGCGATTTTTTTGCAAATTAAACACGGCGCGCCTTATGATATTTTCCTCAGTGCTGATAGTCGCCGTCCAAAGCAACTTGAGCAAGCCGGTTTTACGCTGAAAAATAGTCGTAAAACCTATGCTATTGGTCAGCTAGCATTATATTCCGCCACTAAAAATTCACTTGAACCATTATCTCTTGAACAATTACCTCTTAACCTGTTAAAAAGTCCGCCGGCACGCTTGGCCATTGCTAATCCCGACATTGCTCCTTATGGCAAAGCAGCCAAAGAAGCGCTAAACCATATGGGTTTGTGGCAGGCTTATCAAAATAGATTAATAAAGGGTATTAATATCGGGCAAACCTTTGCCCAAGTACGTAGCAAAGCGGTTAGCAGTGGTATCGTTGCCAATAGCCAATTAGTGATAAATAATTTATCAGGGGTGCTTATCCCAACAAGTTATCATCAAGCGATTGAGCAACAGTTAATTATTATTCGCGCCAGTAAGCAGCAAGTAGCCGCGAAAAAATTAAGTGACTATTTACTCTCAGCCAAGAGCCAAGCTACTATCGTTAGTTATGGTTACGCCGCAATGACTCTAACGAATAACAGCGAGCTAATGATAGATCATGAATTCTGACTTACAAGCACTGATCACCACCTTAGAAATGGCGGCATTAACCACGATAATTTTACTGATTATTGGTACGCCACTGGCTTGGTATCTAGCCAAAATGACCAGCCGTTTTAAAGTTATCATTGAAGCTGTGGTCGCTTTACCGCTAGTGTTACCACCAACGGTACTAGGTTTTTATTTACTCATTGCTTTTTCCCCTGAATACTTACCCGGACAACTTTGGCAGCAAGCAACGGGTCAACAGCTGGCCTTTAGTTTTTCCGCCATCGTTATTGGCTCAGTTTTATACTCACTGCCTTTTGTCGTTCAGCCACTGCAAAAAGCCTTTGAACAATTAGGTGATTCGCTACTCGAAGCGGGCGCTTTACTTGGCGCGGGGCCAATCGATAGATTTTTTTCTATTGTGCTGCCATTAACAAAAGCCAGCTTTATTACCGCCGCCAGTTTAGGTTTTGCTCATACGGTCGGCGAATTTGGAGTCATATTAATGATTGGTGGCAATATACCCGGTGAAACACGGGTACTTTCCATTGCGCTATTTGACCATGTTGAGGCTTTTGATTATGCCAGAGCACATCTGCTTTCCATCAGTTTATTAATAACTTCTATGGTGCTATTAGCCGCTATCTATTGGTTAAATTTACCGAAAAAAAACAGCAGTAAGAATTTAATGGTTAACACTGTGCGAGAAGAGAAAAGTTCTCATGAATAATTATCCTATAAGTCACTCTCCTGTAAATAATGCTGCTTTGAATAGTCGGTCTAACAATAAAACACCACAACTCGACCTTAATATTAGTATTGAATATCAGCAATTTGATTTAGCCATTGAGCTAGCAATCCCCTTAATAGGCATCACTGGAATTTTTGGCCACTCGGCATCAGGTAAATCAACATTATTGCGCGCCATTGCCGGTTTAGAAACATCGTTGCGTGGTGAGATAACCTTAACCGATACAAGCTTGCCCAGTAGAACCTTTGTCAGTAGAACTTTAGTCAACAGTGAGCGAGGTTTGTATCTCAAACCTGAGCAGCGCCAAGTAGGCTTAGTGTTTCAAAATAGTCGTTTGTTTCCACATTTAACTGTGCGGGGTAACTTAGAATATGCGGTCAAACGTTGTAAAAATAACCGCCTGTCATTAGATGAAGTAATTAAACTCACCGAGTTAGGCGCCTTGCTTGATCATCGAGTCAATCAACTCTCCGGTGGTCAACAGCAAAGAGTCGCCTTAGCCAGAGCAATACTAGCCGAGCCGAAATTATTACTACTCGATGAGCCATTAAGCGCCCTTGATCGACACAGTAAAACCCAATTATTAAAAATGATGCTTAATATTCAAAAACAGCTGAACTTACCTATGTTATACGTTAGTCACTCTTTAGATGAATTACAGCAAGTTTGTGACAACTTACTCGTGCTAGCTCAAGGTAAGGTGGTCAATTTTGGTAATATTCACCAAGTTATTCATCAGCTCAACAATGACAATAATAGTGATATTATTCATCAACAAACCAGTTTATCACTGCCCATTAAAACCTTTAATAATGGACATGGCTTAACGGCTTTAGCGTTAAATGCCCACGAAGACATTTTTATGGTTTGCGATCAGACATTTGAGCAGCAAACTCATTTACGTTGCTTTATTTTGGCTAGCGATATTAGTATTACCCTAACAGAGCCAACTAATAGCTCTATCGTTAATCACCTCTTTGGCACGATAAAACAAATAAACCATCAGCAGAATAATGTGCTGTTGACGGTTCATTGTGGCTCACAAGACTTTTTTGTCACTATCAGTGCTTTTTCTCAACAAAAGTTATCACTAACCATCAGACAACAGGTATATTTGCAGTTTAAAGCAAGTGCTGTGCGTACTTTTATCCATTAAAGCCAATAACTAATAGCCAATAAACTAGGAACACACGTGTTAAGTAATCAAGAGCAACTTAAATACTCCCGCCAAATCATGTTGGATAAAATTGGCGAGCAAGGACAATTAGCACTGCGTAACGCTAAGGTGCTTATTTTAGGCGTCGGCGGCTTAGGCAATCCCGCCAGTTTATATTTAGCTGCCGCCGGTGTTGGCACCCTTTATCTTGCCGATGGCGATTGTATCGAGCTGAGTAACTTACCCAGACAGATCCTCTTTAGTGAAAGTAATATTAATGAAAATAAAGCTGACGTCGCCGCAGAGAAACTACAGCAACAATTTCCTGATGTAACTATTGAAGCTATTGATGAAATGCTCGATGCAGAGTTATGTGAATATTATCTGCCACAAGTCGATTTAGTGCTCGATTGCTCTGACAACATTCAAACGCGTTACTTGATCAACCAAGCCTGTGTGCAACATAAAGTGCCTCTGATAGTGGGTGCTGCAACGGGCTTTGATGGCCAACAGCTCACCATAGACCCCCGAGATGACAGCAGTGCTTGTTACCACTGCCTTTTTCCTGCCAGTGAAAAAGCGCCGGCCACTAATTGTCAAACTGTTGGTATAATTGGCCCTGTATTAGCCATGATTGCCGGGATGCAAAGCTTACAGGCCATTAAACTGTTAACAGGAAATAAAGTGCAGCTTAACCAACTGAACTTACTCGATGGTCTAGCCAATCAATGGCAACAATTTAACATGAAAAAACAAAAAAGTTGCGTGGTATGTGGTACAAGCGATAAAACTATTAACGGCTAATACCAGCTAAGAAAGTACAGCTTAACCAACTGAACTTACTCGATGGTCTAGCTAATCAATGGCAGCAATTTAACATGAAAAGCAAGCCAGTTGCACCGTGTGTGGTTCAAATAGTAGTTGAGCTAACCAACAAGATACCGCGCTTAATAACTACCTAAAGTAAATTGGCACTTAGCACTGGTAATTATTAATTCAGTGCCGTTTTTTGTCTGTTGTTCTTTGGCAATAGCAGCCCATTGGTAATAGACATTACGATGAACTTTTGCAGTTAAATTTCGTCGTACTGTCACATACAAGTCGCCACTTTCATTAACAATTAATGGGTGCTGTTTATCAAGGGTAAACTCATCACCTAAGTTAGTGGTAACTTGCATAACAGTCTCTTTTTCATCTAGCCAGCGCCACAGGGTAAGGACAAAAGGAGCGTCATCCACCTGAATTTTCACTTTCTCAACCGGTGTCACTAAGAAATACTCGGCCATATTTTTAGATAAGTCGTCACTTACATCTTTGCTTACATCTTTAATAAGTACAGAAGCAAACATTTTTACCAGTGCTAAACGCTTAAAAATAGTGCCGTTGTAATACCAGTCGCCATTCGCTTTAATCTGTATATCAATTTCACCACAATAGGGCGGGTTCCATGACTCGACTGGCGGTAATGATTTTTTACTGCCCGCAAGCTGAGCTGAGATTTTATCTAATGACATAATGGCGGAATTTCCTTACAAAATTACGTTAATTGGTAAAACGGGTTAGCCTAACGGTATTACGCGACAAGTGCATTTGATTATAATTAATATCATGCTAACTTATTGCCGATACAATTTTTTAACATTTGAGCCAGTTCAACAAGCACTTGCTTAAGATAATACCAAATCTATTACGTTATTTCCCACTAAGGAAGAATTTAATAGCATTGGTATCACAAGGAATAGACATGAAAATAGCGATATCTAAGACTAAGCTAAGCTTAATAGTCTCCTCTGCCCTGCTTATTGCAGCGTGCAGTAATCAAAATAATGAGACGACTAACACAATGGCAAATATAAATGCCCCTGTCGCTAAAAAAGTCCCCCATGAAATGGTTATTCATAACCATACTCGTGTCGATGATTATTACTGGATGCGTGATGACAGTCGTACCAACCCTGAAATTTTAGCGCATTTAGCCGCTGAGAATGATTATACCACGGCGCAATTAAAGCATACCGAAGCCATGCAAGAGCAGATCTTTGAAGAGATCAAAAGTCGTATTGAAAAAGATGATAATTCAGTGCCAACCAGAGAAGGGGATTTCTACTATTCACGCCAAATGCAAGGCGAGAATGAGTACCCAATTTACGTTAGGTCCACTGACTTTAACGGCACTAACCTTGAAGTTTTACTGGACGTTAATGAATTAGCCAAAGCGCACGATTACTATGACGCTCGTGGTTTAAGCGCGAGTCCAGACGGTAAGTTACTCGCTTATGGTGAAGATACCGTAAGTCGTCGTATTTATACCATGTTATTTAAAGATATCGCTGGTAATACTTTACTTGCTGACAAGCTTGAAGGTACTAATGGCAGTGTTGTTTGGGGTAATGACAATAAAACAGTTTATTACATCAAAAAAGATCCACAAACCTTATTAGGTTACCAAGTATTTCGTCACACCTTAGGCACATCACAAGCTGATGACGAGATGATCTATGAAGAAAGTAATAAATCTTACTACACAAGTATTAGTAAATCTAAAGATGGCAGCAGTGTCTTTATCTGGCATTCAAGTACTGAAGCCAGTGGTGTCTCGGTAATTGACGCCAATAATGCTAAAGCCATGCCTAAAAAGTTTATTGAGCGTGAAGAAGGTCATGAGTATTCCGTTTCTAAATTAAATGACTGGTATTACATCAGTACTAACTGGCAAGCAACCAATTTTCGTTTAATGAAAGTTAATACAAAACACCTTGGCGATAAAACAAAATGGCAAGATGTCATCCCTGCCAATGATGCCGTTAAACTTGAAAATTATGAATTATTTACCGACCACCTTGTTTATCAGCAACGTGAAAATGGTATTAGTCGCGTTACTATTCAGCAAATTTCTACAGGTAAAGAGCAGCAGCTAAGCTTTAATGACACTGCCTATAGCTTAAATTTATACGGTAATAACGAAATAGATAATAAAGCGTTACGTCTTTATTACGCTAGTTTTACTACTCCAGGCACCCATTACGATGTTGATTTAAATTCGTTTAATAAAACGGAATTAAAACAAACGAAAGTACTAGGTGATTTTGACAGCAACAACTATGCCTCTGAACGAATTTTTGTTAAAGCGCGTGATGGCAAACAAGTACCCGTATCATTAGTTTATCGCAAAGATAAATTCAAAAAAGATGGTACTAACCCATTATACCAATATGCCTATGGTTCTTACGGTACAACTATTGACCCTTACTTTTCGGTGAGTCGTTTAAGCTTACTTGACCGAGGCTTTGTTTATGCCATTGCTCATATTCGTGGTTCAGAAATGCTTGGCCGACCTTGGTATGAAGACGGTAAAAAGCTAACTAAAATGAACACCTTTACTGACTTTATTGATGTCACTAAAGACCTAACCGCACAAGGATACGGCGATAAAGACAAAGTATTTGCTGCCGGTGGTAGTGCTGGTGGTTTACTCATGGGCGCGATAATTAATATCTCACCTGAGCTTTATAAAGGCATTGCTGCAGCAGTACCCTTTGTCGATGTTGTCACCACTATGCTTGATGAAAGTATTCCATTGACCACTAATGAATTTAAAGAATGGGGTAACCCAACAGACAAAGTTTATTACGATTATATGATGACATACTCGCCTTATGATCAAGTTAAGGCACAAAACTACCCTAACATCTTAGTTACCACTGGATTACATGACTCACAAGTACAGTACTTTGAGCCAATGAAGTGGGTAGCTAAGTTGCGTGATTATAAAACCGATGACAACTTGTTAGTATTTAAAACTGATATGGAAGCTGGACACGGCGGTGCATCGGGACGATTTAAACGCATTCATAATACAGCTTTAGAATATAGCTTCTTTATTGATTTACTTAATAAAGGTTAATTCACTTAACTAAAGTCAGTACCCTCACCTATGCCCAAGCCACATGCAGCTGTATTTTCATGTGCTTTGGGTAGTTGCCGCAATAAGGTGAGGATACTTATTCCCCCTCCTCTGTGCTTGGTTGCCGCTAAACATTAAGCAGTTAATTCAATAAGGTGATAACTGAATGTGCGTAAAACAGAGTTGTTAATACTTACTTTTTCCCACTAATACCTTAGCAATGCCAACAGAATTTTCTTTAGCACACACCCTCTGTAAATTTATGTAAAAGCTGTATCCCCTCAAAGTAACTTTGATTACACTAGTATTAGATAATTTATTTAAACTGAGTCACCCTTGTTATGACACGTCGATTCCGACAACTACTGCCACTGCTTACAAGCTTTTTTTTACTGGCTTGTAGCAATACTTCCGAAGTAGATAAAAAGCTAACAAACCCAAGCCTTCCCGATAACTGGCAAGAAAGTAAACAGGCACTTAGTGTTGAACATAACTGGCTATCGCAATTAGATAATCTACAAGTTCAGCAATTAGTGACTAAAGCTTTGGCCGCTAACCACCAGTTTGCCATGCAGGCTTATGCACTAAAAATTGCCGAGCAGCAACTCATTGTCTCAGGCAGTCAGCTTTGGCCTGAGCTTGATTTGTCTTTTCGTAGTGGTCGCAGTAAAGACAACCAAAGTGATAGTTATGCCAATAGCAATTCTGTTAATTTGAATTTAAGTTACGAACTTGATATTTGGGGCAAGTTATCTGCCGCCGATCAAATCAGTAACTATAACTACCTGGCGCAAAAAGCCACTTTTGAGCAGTACAAACAACAGTTAGTTGTTAATGTGGTTACTACATGGTTTAAGGTGATTGAAGCAGATAAACTGCTAAGCCTTTATCGCAGCCGAGTAGAAAATTCCCAGCAAAATTTAGCCATAATTGAAGGCAGATATCGCTCAGGCTTAACCGCTGCCCTTGATGTTTATTTAACCCGTAACGATTTGAACAACGAATTAACGCGAGTATCTGAGCAAGCAACTGAAAAAACCAAATTAATTAGAAAACTTGAGCGTCTCATTGGTGAATACCCAAAAGGCGAGTTATTAGTAAACGCTAACTTACCACTGCTGACCAATGATATTCCTATTGGCCTACCGTCAGAATTAATCAGCCGAAAACCTGAATTAAAAGCCAGTTGGTATAAATTACTGTCACAAGATGCAGCTTTAGCCTATGCCCATAAACAACGTTTCCCTAGTATAATATTATCGGGCTCTGTTGGTGATGCGACTACTGATATTGGCGATTTATTATCAGGTTCGTCATTAGCCTGGTCACTCCTGGGCAGTATTAGCGCACCGATTTTTAATGCCGGTCGCCTGCAAGCAAATGAAGAAAAATCCCGTATCGAATTAAGACAAGGTGAACAGCTATATCTAGATACTTTATATGAAGCTTTTAGTGATGTTGAAAACGCCATCACCACTGAAAAGAATTTAAAGCACAGTTATTACACCATGTTGGCCGCACAGGAAAACGCAAAAATAGCGGCAACATTATCTTTTGAGCAATATCAAAGTGGCTTGGTTAGCTATACCACAGTACTTGATGCGCAAAAGCGCTCGTTCGAAGCGCAAACTACCTTGATAAAAATTAAAAACCGACTCATTGCCAATCGCATCAATTTACATCTTTCCTTGGGTGGCGACTTCTCCGCACAGTCACTTGAAAATAAGGTCGAATAACCATGTCTGACACAAAAAAAATTAAAAAAAAACGCTATAATAAAATTCTAGTACCTGTCGTTATCATAATCGCCACCATAACGTTAATCATGGTTATATTTAACAACCCACCGACCAGTAATAGAGCTCAACCTTCAAAAGCCGCACAAATGACGGTAGCTACCACCACACTTACTCCGCAAAGCTATCAAGTGATGGTACAAAGTTTTGGTACCGTGAGACCTAGAACTCAAAGTGTGCTTTTCGCGCAAGTTTCAGGACAAATTAATTACGTCAGCAAACAATTTAGAGCAGGTGGATTTTTTGAGCAAGGCGATATTCTTATGCAACTCGATGACAGGGATTACCGCGCCGAAGTTAAAATAGCGCAAGCTAGCTTAATGTCAGCCAAACAAAGTTTGCAAGAAGAAGGCGCACGGGTAAAACAAGCAGAAGCTGATTGGCAGAGATTAGGCAAGGGTAAAGCACCAAACGCACTCCTTTTACGTCAACCACAGTATGAAGCCGCCAAAGCGCAAGTACTCTCTGCAGAAGCACAGCTTGATAAAGTGGAGCTTTCCCTAGAACGTACCAAGATCATCGCACCTTATGCCGGTCGCATCTTAAAGAAAAATGTTGATATTGGTCAGGTGATTTCAAGTAATACTCAGCTAGCCGATATCTTTGCCGTTGATTATGTCGAAATTCGTCTACCGATAAAAAATAAAGACTTACCACTAATGAAGTTGCCGGAAGAATATCGCAATGCCCATGAGCAATCTGAGGCACATAGTGGCGAGGCTAAGCACTCAATGATCAGTAATGTGGTTATTTCATCCGATTTAATGGGTGAGCAAGTGTGGCAAGGCAAGATTGTGCGCACTGAAAGTGCTATCGATGAAATGTCGCAACAACTTTATGTCGTTGCGCAAATTATCCGTCCTTACGATGGTGAATATAACCAAGGCGCGCAAATTAAAATGGGCCAATATGTCACCGCACAAATTACCGGCCGTGAAGTTGAAAACGCTTTAGTGATTCCCAGCAGCACAATATACCAAGGCAGCTATGTTTATATCGTTGAAGGCGGCCTACTAATGCGTAAAGAGATTAAATTAGGCTGGCAAAATGGCACTGAAGCTATTGTCATTCAGGGCTTAACCGCCGGTGATGAATTAGTATTAACTTCCTTAGGACAAGTAAGCTCTGGCACGCCAGTCGCAATTTCAGGACAAGCGCCGGAAAAGACTGCCCCTAAGCGAAAGATGTCAAAAGAACGTCTTGCCAAGTTAGAAAAAATTGCCGCTGAAAAAGGTACCACAGTTGCAGCATTAATTGCCGAGCGCAAAGCAAAAGGCATCCAAAAAGCTAAAGCATCTCAAGCAACACAGCCAAGCCAATCAGCTAAGGTGAATCACTAATGATTGCTTGGTTTGCACGAAATCATGTGGCAGCAAACTTACTATTAATTACCATCTTAATAGCGGGTTTATTCAGTTTAACTAATCGTATTCCACTGGAAGTGTTTCCGTCTTTTGCCACCGATCGCATTAACGTGAATGTATCACTACGCGGCGCAACACCCGAAGACGTTGAAAAAAGTATTTCTATTCGTATTGAAGAAGCGGTGCAAGACTTAGAAGGGGTCAAGCAAATTGCTAGCAAGTCATCTGAAGGATCTTCTTCGGTCAACATTGAAGTAGAGTCAGGCTATGATCCACGCGAAATGCTCGCCGATATAAAAAGCCGAATTGATGAAATAAATACCTTTCCAGCCGAGGCAGAAAAACCGGTAGTGTCTTTAGCCACACGTAAACGTGAAGTGATTGCCGTTACTATTGCCAGTATTTATAGCGAAAAAGAGACCCGTGAATTTGCCGAGAAAGTCAGAGATGATTTATTAAAGATACCGGCTATCACCCAAGTTGAGCTCAGCGGTGTGCGTGACTACGAAATATCCATTGAAGTGCCACAAGATAAGTTACGTCAATATGGTTTGACCATAGCGCAAATATCCTCAGCAATATCCGACTCAAGCACAGATATCTCTGCCGGTAATTTAAAAACCAAGGGTGGTGATATTTTATTACGCTCAAAAGGCCAAGCCTATCGTAAAGACGAGTTTGAAAGAATAGCCATTAAAACCAATATTGATGGTTCTATCATTCGCCTAAGTGACATCGCCATCATTAAAGATGACTTTGAAGAAACGCCAGTGCGCACACGTTTTAACGGTAAACAAGCGGCCTTTCTCGATGTTTATCGTATTGGCCAACAAAGTGCCATTGAAGTTGCCGATGCGGTGAGAACTTATATTAACGACCAACAAAGTTCATTACCGGTCGGCGTTGAATTAAGCTTTTGGGATGATGACTCACAGATAGTTAAAAATCGCATTTCTACCCTGACCACCAGTGCCTTGCAAGGAGGTATTTTAGTACTTGCCTTATTAAGCCTATTTCTTAGACCTTCCATTGCCTTTTGGGTATTTCTTGGTATTCCCATCTCTTTTATGGGCGCCTTTATCATGATGCCTTTTTTTGGTGTTACCTTAAATATCATGAGCTTATTTGCCTTTATCTTGGTGTTGGGTATTGTCGTTGATGATGCCATAGTCACCGGGGAGAATATTTACACCCACTTAAAAACGTCTGAATCCGGTGAAATGGCCGCCATTCGTGGCACCCAAGAAGTCGCCACGCCAGTGACTTTTGGTATTTTAACCACAGTAGCCGCCTTTCTGCCGCTGGCGTTTATTGAAGGTAACCGCGGCGCCTTGTTTGCGCAAATTCCGGTTATTGTTATTCCGGTACTTATTTTCTCCTTAATCGAGTCAAAATTCGTTTTACCCTCTCATTTGAAAAACTTAAAACTGCGCTCGGCAAAAGACCAGCAATCTAAGTTCAGTCGATTGCAACAAGGCTTTGCCGACGGTTTCGAACGCTCGATAATCCGTTTTTATCAGCCCTTACTAAAACGAGCCATTGATAACAAAGCTACCACTTTAGTTGGCTTTACTGCGGTATTTTTGGTTATTCTTGCGCTAATAATGAGCGGTTGGACAAAGTTTGTTTTCTTCCCACGTATACCGAGTGAAACCGTACGAGCAACACTAACCTTGCCTGCAGGCACGCCCTTTGAAGTAACCAATAAATATATTATTAAAATGGCCGAAAAAGCCGAGCTGCTAAAAGCGAAGTACATTGAGCCATCAACCAACGAAAGTGTCATTATTAATATATTAGCCACTACGGGTGGCCGCGGCGGTGTATCAAATAAAGGCAGTGTTCGTTTTGAAATTACTCCGCCAGAATCGCGAGAGCTGTCGGTTACTTCACGTGAATTAGTGCGTGAATGGCGTAATTTAATTGGCCCTATTCCCGGCGCTGAAAGTATTACTTTTAGAGCAGAAATTGGTCGTTCATCAGACCCTATTCATGTGCAGTTTAAAGCAAGCTCATTAGATACCTTAAAAGAAGTCACCGATAAAGTGAAAATTCGCTTAGCCACCTACCCGACCGTATTCGACATTGCTGATAGTTTATCGAACGGTAAGGAAGAGCTGCAAATTGAATTAACCGAGCAAGGTAAAGCGCTAGGATTAACCCGTACCAGTATTTCCAATCAAGTACGTCGCTCTTTCTTCGGCTCACAAGTACAACGTATTCAACGTGGCAGAGATGATGTCCGCGTTATGGTGCGACTGCCATTAGATGAGCGCCGTACTATGGCTGATTTAGAAGATATTCTTGTTATCACACCTTCCGGTGGCTCAGTGCCGCTATCCCATGTTGCTAAGCTTATCCCCGGAAAAAGCCCGTCAACAATTTCAAGAATCGACCGCTACCGCACCGCCAATGTCAGTGCCGATGTGGAAAAATCGAATACTAATATGACAGTGCTACAAGCCGACTTAAAAGCCTACTTGGATGAATTGATGGTGCAATATCCAGGGGTTAGTCACTCACTTGAAGGTGAAGCCAAAGAACAAAGAGAATCGTTTGGCTCGCTCGGTTGGTCATTGCTATTTGTCTTTTTTATTATTTACGCACTATTGGCCATTCCTTTTAAATCTTATTTACAGCCCCTTATTGTCATGAGCATTATTCCTTTTGGCATGATTGGCGCGGTAATTGGTCACTGGATCATGGGCATGGAATTAACCATCATGAGCTTACTAGGCATGTTGGCGTTAATTGGCGTGGTGGTAAATGATTCACTGGTACTGGTCGATTTTATCAATAAAAAACGTAGTGAAGGCGGTGAGTTAATGGAAGCAGTGTTAACTGCAGGGGCAGCTCGCTTTAGACCGGTAATGTTAACCAGTTTAACCACCTTTATTGGCTTAATGCCCTTGCTGTTTGAACAATCGACTCAAGCCCAGTTCTTAATTCCAATGGCGGTATCATTAGGTTTTGGTATTTTATTTGCCACTTTTATTACCTTAATATTAGTGCCGGTAAATTACCTAATTGTTGAGCGGATAATAGCTGCATTTGCCCATAAGGCCGTCGATAAAAAAGCCAGTGGTAAGCAATTCGCCTAGTAGCAGATAATGACCTTCTAATTAGCTGGGGTAAGTTCTAATATTATTATCTCTCAACAAAGCAACTACTCTAATTATTAGCCAGTTGAACAAGTTGACCAACTGGTCTATTATTTAGAGTAGTTGGTCAATATCTTTAATCACCCCGCTTGATTAAAGGCAAGTTTAGCCCCATATTTAACTTATAGATAAAATATTAGGAGGTTTGTAGATGAAGTTAAAAAAGAAAAAAATGATGGTTCGAAAAAACAAAAACAATTTAAAAGTTAAGGCATTACGCTCTCTTAAACGACGTAATATCGCTCACTTCTATAAATTAGACGATTAAGTCACTCGTTAATTCGCAGATTCAGTGCAAGTAAATTAAGCACCCTTACCAGTTTTGCTGTCAATGACCTTATAAAATCGGTTTATTGTCGCATCACTGAGCTTTCCCCCTTAATAAAACCGCTCACTATTAGATACTTTTTGGTTACTCATCCCTACCTTTGTTAAATTTTATGATGTTAGCTGTAGATTAATTACACAAAGATAGTAAAACAAAAAGAATTATCTATAAACACCATCAAAATAGCAGACTTTACTGATAGTTTTATCATGAACATCTACAAAAATTTTATCTGTTTTACTTCTTTCAAATCCACATAAATACTAAACTTATTTTAATTTTTCTGAAGTACTTTCAGTCTACCTCCATTTGTATCCTCATTTCTTAGCTCCTAGGCAGTGATAATTCTATGGCAAGTTTTTCTCTTCTTAAAATTGTATTCAACTTCGGCAAAGGTCAATAAGCTCATGATTTACACCAAAACTAATAGGTATAACACCTTTTTATAAAGTCAACTATGCTACATAAGTGCCATACTAATTTAGTCAAGTATTAATACCAACGGAGTATCAAATAATTTTGTCTACTACCTATTTTTTGAAAACTGCCAAGGGCTCAAAAGCAATGCAATTGTTCACAAGAACATAGGGTAAAAAGGGACTTCTCTCATGAAATTTTTCGCCAACATTAAGTTATCAAACAAAATATACTTCCTGATCAGTCTTGTATTACTCTGTCAGTTATTTATAGTCGAGAAAGCTATTACTTCGATGAATAAAATTAGTGATGAGTTAAGAGACATTACCGAGTTTGATATGCCTTTAACCGAAAAACACACCAAATAACCATTCATCAGTTAGAACAAGCTATTTGGTTTGAACGGGCATTACGTTTTGGTGAAAGTGAAACATTTAAGACACACCAAAAGTATTTTTAAAATTCGAAGGATCAGATCAATTTTTATGCCCATAAAGTTTATGAGGTAATTAATTAACAGCCTAAAAGGAAAGATATGAAAAAATTAACGCTCACACAAACCATTATGTTGATTGCCATTGTTATGTTTTCTTTGCAATTAATTTATGGTGCTATTAACAGTACTCGTGTTATGAAAATGGGCCATCATATTTCAACTATTGAAACCCAGTATATGCCAATCACTGAGCATATTACGTTGATCACAGAATACCAACTTGAACAAGAAATAGAATTTGAACGGGCTTTTCGATATGCCCTTGAAATGAAAGATAATGATGCTGCGACTGACCATTTTATGCATGCAGTAAAAAAATTCAAATTACTTACGATAAAATTCAATAAAGAAATAAAATCAACAGAAAAAAGAATTTTATCTGCTGCTGAAAAGATGGAAAATAAGGAAAATAAGGAAAATAAAACCAAATTATTTACATTAGAGCATAACTTAGAAATCATTGAAAAACAGCATGAAAAATGGGACTTACATGTTGTAGAAGTACTAGATTTACTTAAGGTAAATCAATTTACTGTCGCTATTAAAAAAGCAACAAAGGTTGAAGAAGAAGCACTAATACTTGAAAAAAATGTCACTCAGATTTTAAGTTCAATTGAACATCTTACCGAGGAAGTATTACATAATCTTAAACGGGAAGAGGAAAGCATTTTAAATATTGGCATCGTTTTATTAATTATTTCTTTAGTCATAGCGGTTATTATCACTCGATGGGTAATTAATCAGCTTAATGCAGATTTGTCTGCACTAAAAGAAGAAATTTCTCGCATTTCAAAGGGGGATTTAGTGACTAAAGTATCCTCAAAACTAGGGACAGAATTTGGGCTAAATACGATGAGGCAACATTTAAATGAAACCTTATTGATTGTAGAAAACACTTCAAACGAAGTACTTGGAGCCAGTGATGAACTCGCAAAAGCTAGTGCCGAAGTCAATCAAAATTCAAAGTTGCAAGCCCAAGAGTTTGAGTTGATTTCAACAGCAATGACACAGATGGAATCAACTTCATTAGAAGTGGCTCGTCATGCTGAAAGCACTCAGAATTTTACAAAAGAGGCAACGAGTACAACATATAAAACAAAAGAAAGCACAAATGATGCAATGACATCAATATTAAAACTAACAGAGAGTCTTAAGCAGAGTAGTGATAATATTTCTGAATTAGCAAAAAGCAGTGAAAATATAACTTCAGTACTAGGTGTGATTAAAGGAATTGCCGATCAAACAAACTTACTTGCATTAAATGCCGCTATTGAAGCAGCACGAGCAGGAGAGCAAGGAAGAGGTTTTGCCGTTGTCGCTGATGAAGTCAGAAATCTAGCTAAGCGTACACAAGACTCCACCGTTGAAATTGAAAGCATGATTGAATTATTTTCTCAAGGGACTGCTAACGCGGTAAATTCAATGATGGATTGTTTGACCCATGGAAAAGCAAGTGATCTGGCAGCAAACGAGTCTAATAATAAACTTGATGAAATTCAAACGGCGATTGAAGAAATCAATGATATGAATAGTCACATTGCTACTGCGGCTGAAGAGCAGTCTTGTACCTCCCAGGAAATATCAAAAAATACGGTTAAAGCTAGCCAGTTGACAAGTGATAATGCTACTTCAATTGCCCGAATATCAGCAGCATCAGAAGAGCTAGCGCAAATATCATTGGTATTACAAGAGAGTCTATCAGGTTTTTCTCTTAATTAGCGCATAAATGATACACCTGCTCATGAAGCTCTCGTTAATACATTTACTCATGCTGAATAGCGTTATGTAAAAGTCTGGAGGTAAATATTTAAAACTTGCCCAGCTCGCTGAATTTCTTGGTAGAGATGCAGATACACTTAGAAATAATTATTTAAGTCCTATGTTAAAACGCCAACAATTAGAATTAGCTTTACCAACAAAACCAAGCCATCCGAACAGGGTTATAAAGTTAAATAAAATTAGAAGCTGCACATTAGTTGCACAAATATTGTAAAGTTTGAACAACTGAGTATAAATACAATTAAAATAGCAGATTTTTCTTGTCAAGTCGGGCTTAAATACAATATACTCCACGCGTCTCAGAAAGAGGCACTTTAAGTCTGTTCAGTGGTGGCTATAGCTCAGTTGGTAGAGCCCCGGATTGTGATTCCGGTTGTCGAGGGTTCAAGTCCCTTTAGCCACCCCATTCTTTTCTTCCTTTGTAAAACTTATACTCTAAACAATCACGAGTGATTCCATTTTCGATTTACCGTGAATTCAAGTCCCTTTAGACAGCCCATCTTTTACTATTCCCATAAAACATTTAGAACTAGAAAGAATCACCAATGATTCCGTTATTCACTTACCGTGGATTCAAGTTCCTTTAGCCACCCCATCTTTTCTTCCTGTTTTAAACTTATACTCTAGACAATCACGAGTGATTCCATTATCGCTTTACCGTGGATTGAAGTCTTATTAGCCACGCCATTTTTTATCTCTATTTCAAATATATTCCTGCTTAATTAAATCACGGGTGATTCCACTATTACTCTGCCGTGGATTGAATTTCCTTTAGCTACGCCCATTCTTTTATTATTCTCGTAAAACATTTAGAACTCGAAAAAATCACCAATAATGCCATTATTCATTTCCGTAGATTCAAGCTCCTTTAACTAGCCAGCCTTTTATATTCTTTGAAAAGCTCTAAACAATCCAGTATCTCAAATAGCATACTGATTTTCGTCTACTGTTAACTTAACTCAATTGTTCATACTCTAGTTCTAGGTACTGCCAATAACGAGCAATCTAACTCGCATTTTGCAAAATAAAAAGCACTCTTCCACACTGTAAGCTATATGCAAATCCATAGATTAAAAATATAGAGCAAATCACGATGTAGATCATAAAATTAAGCGCTGTTAGTTAAACTGGAACGTCACTTGCATTATTTTTTGGCAATTACTGCCAATTCCCGTAGACACTCAAGTCGGCGGAGAAAATGAAGCCATAAAGAGGATTTTAGCTCGGTATGCAAGTGCATAAAACAGCAGTTGAGTAATCTGCATGGGTAGTATTATCAGTCTTGTTCGAGGTATTACTATGGTTAACAAAGGTGACAAAGTAGGCTTGTTACATAAAGCGACATCGATATTTTTAGGGACTCAGACACTAACTCTAGCCATGCTACTTATGGTTGCGAGTATTGTGATGACTTACGTTTATGTCTTAGAGATATCGGATAATTCTGCCAATGAGGATTCAATATCCGGAGCTCAGCGATATATAGAAGCATTAACATCCTTTCGAACTTTATATACCTCAGAAGTAATCAATACCATTACCGACGCCGAAGGTGATGCTTTAACCATAACCCATAATTATAAAAACATTAAAAACGCGATTCCTCTGCCTGCTACATTAAGTATGGCGTTAGGGGATGAAATTGGAAAACTCCAATCAGGAGCGAAAACAGCTTTATATAGTCCATTTCCTTTTCCATGGCGCAAACAAGAAAGTAAAAAATTATTTGATGGCCTTTTCGCTAAAGAGGCATGGGCGAGTTTGGTGCAAAAACCTCATACCCCCTATTATCGCTTTGAAGAAATAAATGATAAAAAATATATTCGCTATGCTGTTGCTGATTTAATGCGTGCTAGCTGCATTGACTGTCACAATAACCATCCGGATACACCTAAGAATGATTGGCAGGTAGGTGATGTGCGCGGCATTATCGAAGTTTTATTACCTGTCAGTATCGCCAAGGATCAACAACAGTCATCATTACAAAAAACCTTTATGGTCTTATCTAGCTTCCTCTTAGTTATATTCTGTATTTTATTCTTATTTATCGCTCGTATAAAACAAAGTGAGCGACGCCTTACACAATCTAATACTCAACTAGTTAAACAAGGAAATATTTTAACAATAGCTAACATTGAGGTTGAAGATGCGCGAATAAAGCTAAGTAATTACGCGACTGAATTAGAGGAAAAAGTAGATTTACGCACCAAACAACTACAAGAACATCAGCAGCAATTAATACAGTCAGAAAAATTTGCCTCATTAGGGGTGTTGGCCGCAGGTGTTGCCCATGAAATTAATAACCCGACCGCTTTTGTAAAAAGCAATATGCAAGTATTGACTGAATATATGACTAGCATACAACTCATTATGCAAAACTATAACGCCTTAGAAGAAAATATAATTAAATCAAATGATCTAGGGTTAATTAAAACCTTAGAAAGGGTACAACAACTAAAGTCGACTCATAACCTCGATTATATATTGTCTGATGTGAATTCACTTTTACTCGATTCAAGTAGCGGTTTGGATAGGATAATAACAATAGTACAAGATTTAAAAAGAGTTTCTTATGTCGGTAGTAACGAATTGACTAAAGTGGATTTAAACTCAGATGTCATTGAATCTGCTTTGCACTTAGTAAGGAACGAGTTGAAATTTAAGTGTAGCTTGACAACTTCTTTTTCAAAACTCCCTTTGTATGCATGTCGCCCCAATGAATTAGGTCAAGTTATTATAAATTTATTAATGAATGCTGGCGATGCAATTACCGACAAGGGTATGGGTATGGGTATGGGTATGGGTATGGGTATGGGTATGGTTAATATTACCAGTGAAGTTAACAAGGCAAACATAATAATTTCTATAACCGACAACGGCTCCGGTATTACAGACGAAAATATAACAAAAATATTTGATCCCTTCTTTACCACCAAAGGACTAGGTATAGGCACTGGATTAGGATTATCTATTTCTAAGGGCATAATTAAAAAACACGGAGGAACTTTATCGGTTAGCTCTCAAACAGGGCAAGGCAGCACTTTCACTATAACATTACCATTAACGCTCTCCATATAACACTACTTCGCCAGTTATACTGGCATATACGGCTAAAAAAACCAATGTTACTTGGCTTCATTTGCATTGATATGACTGAAAGTATTCTGTGGTCTCAGCTAGTGTTTGATTGATTCCTTTGCTTCGTTTCTTTGGGTTTAAGCCCCTTTAGTCACGCCAACCTTTTAAGTTTATTCCCCCCTAAAATTCTTAGTTGAAATACACTAGCTTAAAATCAAACTCAGCTTGTTTGATTATATCGAGCAATATTATTACGAACAAAATCAATGAAGGCTTTTAATCGTGCCGGCTGATATTTATCTTGTACATAAACCAGATAAAAAGGTGACTTGGCTACAGCCCAGTCGGTAAAAACGGAGGTGAGTGTGCCATTGGCGATTTCTTGCTGACAATATAAGTAAGGCAAACGTACTATGCCGTTACCCGCTAGCGCGCTGTTTATCATGGCACGACCATTTTTGCATTTGAACGATCCATCGACGCTAACATCAATATTTTTACTAGCTGTTTTAACATTGATAAAGGACCAGTTATTTAATGAGCCGGTAATACACTGATGCTGCTTTAGCTCTTTTGGATGTGATAATTGACCATTCTTTTGTAAATAGCCAGGACTCGCTAAAGTACAGATTGAGATATCCATTAACTTTTGGGCAATCAAGTTTGAATCTTCTAACTGCCCCATACGAAAGACAATATCAAACTCACCAGCAATCAAGTCTACACGTCGACTACTAAAATCAAGATTAACCTTAACGTCTGGGTATTGCTGAATAAAATCACTCACTAAAGGGGCAATTATATCTTCGCCGATATAACCGCCCACACAGTTAATGTTTATGAAGCCTTTCACAGTACCTGCATCATTTATCGCTTGCTCAATAGCATAATCAACCCCATCAAACGAGCGGCTGCATTGTTCAAAGAAAAGCTTTCCCTGTTCTGTCAAACACTGTGTACGCGTGGTACGTATGATCAGCTTCACCGCAAGCGCAGATTCTAGTTGCGATAATTGCTTAGACAAATGTGAGCGTGAACATAAAATCTGCTCAGCCGCGGCAGTGAAGCTGCCTGCTTTAACAATTAAGACAAAAGCACGGATATCAGCAATATTTATATCGTCATTCATAACAGCTCAAATTCAGTTGATTGGTCATAGCACTATATTATCAAAACCATTATTAGATCGCATCTGTAAACAATGATGTAACTAATACACCATATATCAACAATTTCTTATTGCATAGAATAGCTGTATCACAAATAAGTAGTATTTAAGATTAACCAAATAAGTAGAGACATTATGAAAAAATTAGTTGTTATCACTGGTGCAAGTTCAGGTATCGGCCAAGCAGTTGCCAAACATTTTAGCGATCAGGAACACCCATTATTATTGATTGCCCGTCGGGTAGAGAACTTAGTAGCACTGGAGTTACCAAATACATTATGTGAACAAGTTGATGTAACCAATAAAGTCACATTTGATGCTGCTGTAGCAAAAGCAGAAGCACTTTATGGTCCAACAGATTGCCTGATAAATAATGCTGGCGTTATGTTATTAGGACAAGTTGATAGTCAGGATGCCAATGAATGGAAAAACATGTTTGATGTCAATGTCATCGGTTTATTAAATGGTATGCAGACTGTTTTATCACCGATGAAAGCGCGTAACACTGGCACAATTATTAATATCAGCTCTATTGCTGGCAGAAAAACCTTCGCTAACCATGCCGCATACACAGGCACTAAATTTGCTGTACATGCCATTTCAGAAAATGTTCGCGAAGAAGTCGCTGATAGCAATGTCCGTGTTATTACCATCGCCCCTGGCGCAGTAGAAACCGAGTTGTTGTCACATACAACCAGTGATGAAATCAAGGACGGTTATCAATCATGGAAAGAAAGCATGGGCGGCGCAATACAGCCTGAAGATATCGCTAATACGATCATGTTCGCCTACAGCCAACCACAAAATGTTTGTATTCGAGAAATAGTCATCGCAGCCACCAGACAGCAAGCTTAGAAATACCTGATTGCCATCAACAGATGATTGTTGAACTTAAAATAAGAGTGGTTAAATTCTATTTAGCCACTCTGATATTTATAGCCTACTGGCCATAACCTCTTATTAATGCAACTAAGCACTCGGTAACATTCTAAATTATTTCAATCCCTCAAGGGCTTTATTGATTCCTTTTAGATAAGCTATTATCATCGGGAGTTATTGGACAAGAGCTTTTCATATCCTTATGACTAATGAAAAATAATAAAAACAAAAATAAGACTCGCCAATAACGTTACTGACTGGTTTTGCCAGGCTTAGCAATAACAACACTAACAAAAATAATTTTAGTTATTTAAAAAAGGAATATAATATGAAATCTCTTAAGAACATCGCCTTAAAAACAGTACTAGCCGCTACTCTGGCACTTTCAGCAACGCAAGCAAGCGCTGACGGCTTCTATATCGGCGCAGGTATTTATAGCCCTGAAGTTGATTATGCTACGGTAACTGATAGTGATACGACGCCAGCATTTTTTCTAGGTTACCAGTTTATTGATACCAGCATTTTTATGTTCTCTGCAGAAGTTGGCTATTATGATCTAGGTAGTGTCAGCAGTAACGGCACTAAAATTGATTCCGATGCATTAAGCATATCTGCTGTAGCTTACTTACCTATCGGCCCTATCTTTGAAGTTTATGCCAAAGCCGGTGTTGCGCAAACAAATGTTGATGTATCTTTTGAAGGGACGAAAACTGATTTCGGTGGTACTGATGGCTTTGGTGGTATCGGTGCATCCCTTGATATTCTTGATACGGTGGATATCTATGTCGAGTATTTAGTTTTTGATACCGAAGTTAAAACTGAATCTATCGGTGTCGGTGTTCGTTTCGACTTCTAGGTTTATGCTTAGCTAGGTGTTTAAGCAGAACTCATACCTGTACAACACCTGTAAAATATAAAAATTGAAGTGGCCAATAGTTCTCGGCCACTCCCCCCTCTATTCTTCATTCTCCATGCCTGCAACACAAGCCCGCCTAATAGATGCTCATCCATAGTTGCCTCCCCCTAACATCACCAAGCAAGCCATAAAATCATTAACTAATCGTTACCTTTTCCACCATAGATAATATTTATGCTGTTTTAATAAGCGTTTTTCTATAGCTATCTAACTGATAAAGCGTTAATTTAGTTATCTGGTACGATCAGTAACTTTATCTAAAGGATTAAATGATGAACAGCACACAGGCTAAATTTGATTATATTATTGTTGGCGCTGGCTCCGCGGGTTGTGTGCTTGCGGCGCGCTTGTCTGAGGATGAAAATAACTCAGTCTGTCTTTTAGAAGCGGGCGGTCCTGATAAAAGTATCTTTATTAAAGCACCTATCGGTTTGGCGGCCATGTTACCCACCAAACTTCATAATTGGGCTTTTAAAACTATTCCTCAAAACGGATTAAATGGCAGAAAAGGTTATCAGCCAAGAGGAAAAACCTTAGGTGGTAGCTCGTCCACTAATGCCATGTTATATGTACGTGGCAATAAATGGGATTACGATAATTGGGCTGCACTTGGCAATGACGGCTGGAGCTATAAAGACATACTGCCTTACTTTAAAAAGTCAGAGGGTAATGAAGCATTTAAAGATGAATACCATAACGAAAGAGGACCATTAGGTGTTTCTAATGCCACAGCTGCCAGTGACCTTAATCAGATGTTTATCGATTCATGTGTCCAGCAAGGTATTAAATATACCAATGATTGTAATGGCGCAGAGCAAGCAGGTGCTTTTTACTATCAACGTACCATTAAAAATGGTGAGCGCTGTAGTGCTGCCAAGGCTTATTTAACCCCTAATACCAAACGAAAAAATTTAACCATTATTACCCATGCATTAACTGAAAAAGTACTGTTTGAAGGAAAAAAAGCCGTAGGTGTACGCTACAAAAAAAATAATAACTCCATTGATATCACCTGCAATAAAGAAGTGATATTGAGCAGCGGCGCTTTTGGCTCACCACAAATTTTGATGTTATCAGGTGTTGGGTCTAGTGAACATTTAACAGATAAAGCCATTACACCTGTGCATGATCTACCTGGTGTTGGCCAAAACTTACAAGACCATATTGATTATATACAAACCTTTAAAGTCGATAGTAAACACGATACGTTTGGCTATTCGGTTAAAGGTAGCTTTCGCATACTTAAGTCGATGTTTGAATGGCACAAACATCGCACCGGCAAAGTGACCAGCACCTTCGCTGAGTCGGGCGCTTTTTTTAGTACTCAAGCAAACTTAGTTGCCCCCGATGCCCAGTTGATATTTGTGCCTGCTATTGCTGATAATCATGCCAGAACAGTAAACTTTGGTCATGGTTATAGTTGCCATATAACCTTGCTACGTCCTGAAAGTATTGGCGAAGTAAAACTTAATAGTAATAAGCCTGAAGATTCATTGGCAATCGATCCTAAATTTTTCAATCATGTAAATGACATGAAAATAATTAAGCGTGCAGCTAAAAAAATGCAAAATATTCTTGAGGGAGCACCTTTTTCGCCTATTCGCAAAGACATGCTTTATAGGGTTGAAAATGGTAATGACGAACAACTAGAACAAGATATCCGTAATAGAGCAGATACCCAATATCACCCCTGTGGTACTTGTAAAATGGGGCCTGCAACTGATGGAATGGCTGTGGTCGACCCACAACTAAGAGTTCACGGCATGGAAAATTTAAGAGTGGTTGATGCCTCAATCATGCCTAAGATTATCAGTGGCAATACCAACGCCCCTACCATTATGATTGGTGAAAAAGCAGCGGATATGATTTTAGCAAAGCAACCTCTATAGCCAAATCGTTCAGCCATTATAACGAAAAGTCATCCCAATACGGTTTATCGCCAAAACGCTGAGCAATAAAATCAATTAGTGCTCGGCAACGCGCCGATAAAAAACGTGTTTGTGGATATACCGCATAAGCATGCAATGCTGGTAACTTAAAATCATTCATCAAGGTGACTAATTGACCAGTTTGTATCGCTTGGTATGAAATAAAGTTAGGCAAGTAGCAAAGTCCTTTGCCTTTAATGGCCATTTCCTTTAAAAAATCACCATTGTTAGCTTTCATAATAACGTTAAGGTGTACCGTATGAGCGACGCCTTTGTTATCAGTTAGCTCAACCTTACCTTGAGCGGTATGACTTGCACCGATATTTCCATATTGTAAATAGTTATGGTTACTAAGCTCTGCTAAGGTTTCAATACTGCCGTGTTTTTCAAGATACTCTGGGCTGGCACATAATTCATGGCGAATAGTGGTTAGCCGCTTAGCTTGTAAGTTCGAATCTTTGAGCTCAGCAATACGTATTGCCAACTCATAACCTTCTGCTAATAAATCAATATGACGGTCAACGAAGTCTATTTGTAAATTTAGCTCAGGGTGCAATTGCGAGAACTCATCTATTACCGGCGTTAAATGCAATAAGCCAAACGATAACGGCATGGTGATTTTTAACGTACCGGATAATGACGTTTTCACCCCATGAGTTTGTGCATTGAGCTCAGCCACCTCATCAATAATAGTTATCGCTCGCTGATAATATAACGAGCCGGCTTCGGTCAGCGCTGATTTACGTGTCGTTCTCGACAGTAATTGTGTACCCAGCCTATTTTCTAATTCTTTTAAGCGTTTACTCACCGCAGATTTTGCCATATTCAGCTGAACCGCGGCTTTGCCTATACCGCCTGCATCAACAATACGCACCAGCAACGCCATATCTTCTAACTGTCCCATAACCTACTCACGTTAGCTATTGTTCACTTTTAGAGAACTATCTTTTATAAATATCACTGTTTATTGAAATTTAGTCAACAAGTAAACTTAGCTTATTGATTACTTAACGACCAAGTAAAATGGAGTTACAGATGAAAGCTAGAACACTTATTAAAACCTTTTCCGGTATTGATACCGCTGACGGCGATGGCGTTAAACTTACCCGCATTATTGGGTCGCCACAGCTAAACATGCTTGACCCGTTTTTATTGCTCGACTGCTTTGCCAGTGACCAAGCACAAGATTACATTGGCGGGTTCCCTGAGCATCCTCATCGCGGCTTTGAAACGGTGACTTATTTACTCAACGGAAAAATGCGTCATAAAGATAATGCTGGTAATGAAGGTATTATTGAACCGGGCGGTGTGCAATGGATGACGGCAGGTCGCGGTATATTGCACTCTGAAATGCCTGAGCAAGAAGACGGTTTACTGCAAGGTTTTCAATTGTGGGTCAACCTACCACGCTCAGCAAAAATGACGGCGCCGCGTTATCAAGAATATGCGCCTGACACTATCGCCGTTGAACACTTAGCGGGGGGCGGAAGTATTAAAGTCATTGCCGGTAAAACCGACCTCGGAACTATCGGTCCAGTAATAAACGATTACGTTTTTCCAACCTATATGGATATTAGTTTGCCTGCTGGCAGCAGCTTTAGCCAAACCATAACTCATGGTCATAACGCTTTTATTTACTTGCTTGAAGGTGAAATAGTTATTAGTGCTGACAATGAGCAACAAACCCTGCCCGCCAAAAATTTAGGCATCCTCAGTGATGGCGAGCAAGTTAGTGTAACGGCTGGTGAGCAAGACAGTCGATTTTTATTAATCGCCGGTAAACCTTTAAACGAGCCTGTCGCCCGTGGTGGTCCTTTTGTGATGAATACTGAGGCTGAAATACAACAAGCCTTTGTAGATTATCAGCGCGGGTTATTTTAATTAAATCATTTCACGCTAAACAAGCAGAACAATTTTTAAGACCTTATTTAAGGCAATATTTCACAATAATATTTGGAGTAAGAACATGGGATTATTAGTAGACGGTAAATGGCAAAATCAATGGTACGATACTAAATCATCGGGCGGCCGTTTTGAGCGTAAAGCCCCCAGTTTTCGTAATTGGATAACCGCGGACGGTAGTGCTGGTCCATCTGGCGTTGGTGGCTTTAAAGCCGAAGCCAATCGCTATCACCTTTATGTATCACTGGCATGTCCTTGGGCACATCGCACCATCATTTATCGTAAGCTCAAAGGATTAGAAGAAATGATTTCAATGTCGGTGGTAAATGCTTTTATGGGTGATGAAGGCTGGACTTTTGCACCGGGTGAAGGCGTTATTGCCGACCCTATATTAAATGCTACTAACGTCCATGAAATTTATACTGCGGCGCAAGCAGATTATACCGGCCGAGTGACTGTACCTATATTGTGGGATAAAAAAACCAACACTATAGTGAGTAACGAATCGCCGGAAATCATTCGCATGTTTAACTCTGCCTTTGATCAAATAGGTGCACTGCCAGGTGACTTTTCACCGCCAGAATTATTGGCTGAAATTGATGAGCTGAATGACTTTATTTACCCAACCATTAATAACGGCGTTTATCGGGCTGGTTTTGCCACCACCCAAGAAGCTTATGACGAAGCTGTAGTAGAAGTATTTGACGCCCTCGATACCATAGAAGCACGCTTAGCTAAACGTCGTTACCTAACCGGTAACACCATTACCGAAGCAGATTGGCGCTTATTCACCACCTTAGTAAGGTTTGATGCCGTTTATGTTGGTCACTTTAAATGTAACTTACGCCGCATTGTTGATTACCCAAACATTTGGGGCTATTTACGCGACTTATACCAAGTAGAAGGTATCGCTGACACAGTAGCTATGGACTACATCAAAGCGCATTACTACGGTAGCCACGAAACCATTAACCCAACACGAGTAATTCCTGCAGGACCAGTAATCGATTTTACTAGTGCCCATCATAGAGAGAAGTTAACCAATGTTGTAGAGAATAGCGCTGTTACATCAAGTATTTAAACTTTAATCTCAAGCCTTTACGGTAAAGGCTTGCTGCAATATTGTTGGCTCGTATGCTAATTAAGCTACTTGCCAACTTTATTATTTAGCTATGTTAAAAACATGTCTACAAACATAGTCCGTAAAGGTAATCATCAACCAATTCATTATTGATCAGCGTGTTTTGACGTAAACAGCCTTCACGGGCAAAACCTAGTTTTTCTAACAGCTTATACGAACCTAAATTGTTAACTGAACAGATAGCCGTTAGCTTATTTAACTTTAGTTCAGCGAAAGCATATTCTTTCAGCAGACTTAAGGCTTCTGAGGCAAAACCTTGACCCTGGGCACTTGGCTTCATCATAAAACCCACTTCGCCAATTTTTGCCTCATGATTAACAATTTTAACGCCTATACTACCCAACTTTTCAGCGGTCGCTAGTTCGGTTATGCCCAAGGTAAACCAGCTATCACTTGTTTCATTCCAAGGCTGTGCTTTCGCCACAAAAGCAGCCTTTGCTTCATCATAAGTACAAGGGGTGTAAACATGCTCCATCATTTGTGCAGACATAGATAATTCAATGAAAAGATCTTTGTCTGAATGATCGAGGGGAGATAGTTGTATTCTTTTTCCAGTAAGTTGCACGATACTTCCTTGGTTATGTTCCACCTTGTTATGCGTGGGATATTAATTGCTTGGTCATTAATATCCCATATTTTCAATACAGTAGAAACCACAACATGTGAATTAACAATCGCACCAATTAATAGCTAAATCATATTATTAATAACAGCCGAAAACCCCAGAAAACCTGGCACTCACTGTACTTCACTTCCTTTTCACGTTTTTCAGAAACCCTTCCCTGTTTCGGTAAGGGCTAAGTCACCCTTTAGTCAGGGCATTGTCGCTAAATTATTCAATGAGCTATCCAGTCTTAGTCAAAGTTTGCAAGTAAGTAAAAGCCGCTATGATCAACAAATGTTTTTACTGTATGGCTTAATTGAGCAGCTAGAATCACCGGTATTAATTTTAGATAAAAACGATCAACTACAACATGCCAACCCTGCGGTAAGCCGATTATTTTCAGTACCTTGGCAAACATTAAAACAAAAATCTGCACAAAAACTAGGGCTAATAAAACTTAATGGTTTTTGGACTTTCGATGAAAAAAATCCCCTGAGTGCGCAAAACTCACAGAAAAAATGGCAAATACGACAAAGTGAATTCAAAGATAATAACAATAATTATCAACTACTAATGCTCAATAATATTAGCCAAGAGTTACAAAAAAATGAGCAACAAGCTTGGCAAAATATTATCCGTATTTTAAATCATGAAGTGCGTAATTCTTTAACGCCTATTTCGGCACTGAGCCAAAACTTGTTGGAAATGCCAGATCTCAGTCCTGAACAATACCAACAAGCAATAACGATAATTGATAGCCGCAGTAATAACCTCTTAGCATTTATTGATAGTTATTCCGATTTAGCCAAACTGCCCTCACCTACTTATCAGCAGTTCGATTTAGCGGAACTGTTACAAGGAGTCGCCCGCTTAGTACAGCAAGTCACTGTTAACCTTTCTAGCCCGCTAATGATCAAAGCCGATAAAGGCCAACTGGAGCAAGTATTACTCAATTTGATAAAAAATGGCAAAGAAGCGCAGCTTGCCAATGGTAAAGTAAAAGATAAAAAAACCATGGGCACCTTAGCAAAGGATATTGAAGTACAGGTGTTTAAAACCGGGCAGCAGGTGATCATCAAGGTGCTAGATCAAGGCTGTGGCATCGCTAATAGCGCCAATTTATTTGTGCCATTTTATACCACTAAAGAGACAGGTTCGGGCATTGGTTTAGCGCTAAGCAGACAAATAATATCAAATCATCAAGGTGAACTTACCTTGAATAATCGCACGGATTTAGCTGATACTAGCGGTGCAGTTGCTACCATTACTTTGCCCTTGGTCTATAAATAATTAAACCTTAACAAATGACGATAAAAGTTAGCTCGGATTAGATTTTCTATCAATGAGGCTAAATAATTGAAAGTTGAAATTTCGTGACAATAGGAAAACAGTCTTAATTTGTCACAGTGTCTATTGTGTTAGACATAAAAAAGTCCCGATACAATCGAGACTTTTTCTACCAAGCTGTTACTTTTAACTACTTAGCTTTATTCTTTCTTGCAAAGCTAAGTCCTACTAAACTAAGACCAAGTAATACTAATGATGTTGGCTCTGGAACTTCAACTGGAGTGCCAATTAAAACATACCGTTGAAATGTATTGTTAGAATTCAGTCCAGTATTAGAACCACTACGCCATCCGCCGACTCCTGTAGTATTGTTGTCGCCAGAAATAGTATGCCATGATAATGCAGCGCGGTTACTAGAATTGAATGTATCTGCCTGACCTTGAGTAATGGTACTTACATCACTGAAGCCTACAGAGAAATCATTATGGTACCAAAAAGCTCCATTATCAAAAATAGTAGCATTCTTACCTGTAATTGTATTTAATATGCCTGCGGTTGTCGCGGAAAAAACATCAAAGTTAATTGCACCATCAGAAGTAGCTCCTGCTAAAGCAACTGATACGTTAGAATCCAATCCGCTGATTAAAGAATTCAAATCAAAGCTAGTTCCGTAGCCACCTTGGTAAACAATACTCCAACCATCACTAAGCGTTTGGGTTTTGCTATAATCATTTTCCACGCCAAATGGAATAACTGTAGCATGTGCCATTCCAGTAAATACAAATAACAAAGCAACTAAACACGATTTCATTTTTATCTCCATATTTTTCAAATTAAAAATCAATTAGCACAATCTAAGCAATATTGGAGCCACATACATATCTACTTGTTATTTAAGTGTTTATTACTTTCAATCTCGTTACATAGCTCAAAGTGTAAAAAAAAACGACACTCCTTCTATGCTAAAACAAATGGCCTAACTGTATCTTATGAGTACGTCTGAGTAATATGACAAGAATAATTCATTAGAAAATATATGAACATTTATTTAGGATAATTCCCGCAATTTTTGACGGCTGACTTGCTAAAAATAACCTCACCTAATGGTCACTTACTGTTCACTTAATACCAAAGCGAACCTTATTAATTGAATATAAAATAGTTATAGCTCTGACACTGCAAAAAATCAGCTTTATACTGTTACCATGCTTGTATTTTTTACCGATGAATCTATACAATGCTGTATGAGCAGTAAATAAATTAAAGGTCGCCATTTAATGTTTAAAAAAGTGCTGTTGTTACTTATAATTATGGGTTTAATCAGTTGTAAAAGTACTCCAAATCTCGCCTCACTCCGTAGTGTTGAAACCTTAATTGAGCAAATAAATTCTGATGATACTGATCTCATTACTATTGCTGATCAAGCAGTTAAAACTAATGAGCTTATTCAACAAGATATCCATAACATCAAATCTTTGCTTGATGAATTGAGTAAACACATCAGCGATGCGTGGGGCGAAGATAATCCGCAAATCCCTAACAATAAAAAGCTGGTTAAATACACTAACAACTACAAAGCACGGGCAATTGTTGATTTTGAAAAAGGCATCATTTTAATCGAAACGTTAGCTGATAAGTCGCAAGTTAAAACGTTGGAAAACTTACAAAATGCCATAGTCACTACCTTATTATCGACATCCGATCCTCGAAAAACGGACATATTTTCAAGCGACGCACCACAACTATCAGGCAAACCTTATTTGTACCAACAGGTGGTTGACCGCGACAATAAACCCATTGCATATCAATGGCGCGCCAATCGATTCGCCAACCACTTAACCGAATTCAACCTACAGAAATACAGTAAAAATGAAAAACAAATTTATGCTGTTAAAATTAAGATGGTTGAAAAGCATCAACATTTACGCGAACAAAAATACAGTAAATATGTACTTGCCGCGGCTAAACGTTATCAAATATCACCACAACTGATATACGGCATAATTGAAACCGAAAGCAGCTTTAACCCATTTGCGGTAAGTACAGCGAATGCCTACGGTTTAATGCAGGTAGTACCTACAACAGCCGGAGCCGATGTTTTTCAACGTATTAAAAAGAAAAATGGCATACCAACCAAACAGCAACTATTTGATCCGGCGTTTAATATTGATATTGGCTCAGCCTATTTACACATTCTCAATAACAATTATTTGAAAGATGTGACAAATACAACCAGTCGCCATTATTCCATTATTTCGGCTTACAATGGCGGCGCCGGAAATGTATTAAAAACCTTCCATGGTAATCGTAAAACAGCGATGAAAATACTTAATACTAAGTCATCTAAAGATGTTTATTATTTACTAACCAAGAAACACCCCAAAGCCGAGTCTCGTCATTATTTGGAGAAGGTAACTAAGGCTGAAAAAACGTATTTATAAAATGCTCAACTTTAGCGTGCAGAAGATCTAAAAAGCCACCGAAGACTAACTTTCCAGTCCCACGCCAGACTTTATCTACACTAAAAATTCTCGTATCAGGACGTCTAAATCCTGCATTTTGAGATGGCTGGGTATATATTTATCTTCATACATTATTATTGTATTACCTTTATCCCTGCTATCTTAAAATTGCCTATCAGTTAGCTTTGCAGCTCACTAATAGCTATTACCTCACTCCCTTATTACTACCATTTCCCTCAAAAACCTAAAAACTAATTAATTAGTTGATAAAAAATTAACCAGCCGCTATAGTATTTAAAACTAATTAATTAGTAGGAATAAAAATGGCTCGTAAAAAATCAACCCAACTCACTGACAGTGAACAAAGCATTATGCAAATTCTTTGGCAGAAGGAGCAAGCCTCAGTTAGAGAAATCGCCGATATACTCAGTGAAGAAAAAACCACGGCGTACACCACAGTACAAACCATGTGTAAAATTTTAGCAGATAAAGGTTACGCCGACTTTCACAAGGAAGGTAAGGCTTTTATTTATACCCCTAAAATTACCCAGAAAGATGCCAGAAAAGGCGCACTGACTTCTCTGCTGAATAAGTTCTTTGGTGGTTCACCCGAAGTACTGGCGCAACATTTAATGGAAGAAACCGACATTGAATTGGATGATTTAGCGGCATTGCAAAAACAAATTGATCGCGCCGACGATTAGCTGCATTGAGACTTTTCGCTCTAGATAAAAAGTAAAAAATAAAAGATAAAGGTATTTCACTATGATTGCTCAATACACATTGTTAACCACATTAGCATTACACCATATTGTTATTGGTGGCTTGCTGCTACTGATTCTTTTAGTGCTAGGTAAGGTACTAAAAACCAGTGCAGAAATGCGTAGTTGGGTATTAATGACTGCCTTTATCACCTCAACGATAGTGCCAATAACATTACTTTCAACCACGTCAGCATTACCTATTGCGGCCAAGCCAGCATCTACACCAGCAAGCACTGTGATTGATGCAAGTGCAACTCAACCGAACTTAGAAAACGTTGTTATGCCGTTGCAGGAGCAAGCCTTATGGCATATGCCCAGTGAAATTATTTTTCAATTTAGTGAAATATTAACGGTACTTGTTGTGGTTTGGTTTATCGGCAGCTTATGGCGCAGCCTGATGGTTTTCGGTTCATTTTTACGGACTCGAACATTAATCAAAATGAGCAAGCCCGTTGAGAAAAAAAGTATCCAAGCACTCGTGTATAAGACTGATATTAAAATTTTCAGCGCTAGCCAAATTAACTCCCCTATGGTGGTGGGTTTAACTAGCCCTAGAATCATTTTACCTGAAAACATGATGCAGCAATTAAGCAGCGAACAATTAGCGCCGATAGTGTTGCACGAACTTGCTCATATTCAGCGTAATGACATTTGGTTTAGCCATTTTCAAGAGTTTATTGCCGTGGTGTTTTGGTGGAGCCCGGTGATTCGCTTACTCAATAACAAAATTCATATCGATAGAGAATTAGCTTGTGATTTACGAGCGGTTAAACAACTGAACAACAATAAACAATATGCCCAATCACTGATCGATTGTGCAAAATTAATGATTACCCAACAACGGAGCGTATTAGCCATGGGATTATTTAGCCAGAAGAAAGAATTGAACAATCGTATTAGCACTGTACTTAAAAGTAAAAAAATGAAAACACCAAGCATGTTAACAATTATTGCTGTCTGCCTAGGTTTATCTGTACTGACCATTAAAGTTTCACAGGCATTTGTACCAAAAATTAGCATCAGTGATACACGACAAAATGCTCAACATTATTCATTACTGCCATCTGCACAAGGTGAGCAATTGATTGCTGCGGTAATGCAAAATGATATTGCCACCATTGAGCAAATGCAAAACCAAGGTGTTGATATTAATACGCCAGCGATTGGTGATGGCACAGCGTTAATTATTGCCGTCAAACAAGATAATCGCCAAATGGTGCAAGCACTAATTGATTTAGGCGCCAATGTTAACCAATCATCACGGGGTGATGGTAACCCATTAATTACTGCAGCCATGACTAACAATATCGCCCTAGCGCAATTACTTATTGATAATGGCGCAGATATAAATGGCATCGTAAGAGGTGATGAAACCCCTTTAATTAATGCCACTAGAAGAGGGTATTTTGAGATGACTCAGTTACTTGTTAATCAAGGTGCTGATGTTAACTTATCGGTCAAAACAGGTTTATCTGACGGTCTTAAAATACGTTCACCACTAAACATGTCAAGTAACAGCGAAATAACTAGCTACCTTATTGAAAACGGTGCCATTGAATAAGTTATCCATAACAATGCTAACCACATTGCCAGAAGTCACTTCATATAAATTGAGACGATAGAACTCAAAGCCACATAAGCATTTAACGTAAAGACAGCTACGTACTTTTCCTAATCCACGCCAATCATTTTAAAAATGTTAGGCCTTAGGCTCGATAGACTCGTCTTTAAAAAAGAGCACAACATGAATTTATTACTTAACAAACGCGCTGTAGAGCAGAAAACAGGAGGTCACAATGATATTTAATACTCCGATATTCTTTTGGTTCTTTTGCATTTTTATTTTGTTTTATGGCTTCGCCTTTTTAAAACAAACCCCTAAAGTTTACCTGTTGTTAGTTAGTAGCTTGATCTTTTACGGCGGCTGGAATTACAGCTTTATTCCGTTATTAGTGGGTAGTGGTATTGCCGATTATTTCATTGCTCAAGCCATTGACAACTCATCGAGTCAAGGCAACAAAAAACGTTGGCTAACCTTATCACTGCTGCTCAACTTAGGCATTTTAGCAACCTTTAAATATGCAGATTTTGCCATAGCCTCTGTTGCCGACTTATTTTCAGTACTGGGCTATCAAGCCTCATTCTCCACTCTTTCTTGGGTGCTACCTGTGGGTATTTCTTTTTATACTTTCCAAAGTATGAGTTACACCATAGATGTTTACCGTGGTGATATGAAGCCACGTAAAGGCCTAGTTGAATTTGTCGCCGCCTTGTCTTTTTTCCCGCAATTAGTTGCCGGTCCTATTCTTAGAGCTAAACATATATTGCCGCAGATGCACGCGATATCTATGCCCAAATGGCTAGAAGCAAAACATGGTTTTTTATTAATTACTGTCGGTTTAATTAAAAAAACTGGTGCCGATATTCTCGCTATTCCAGCAGATAAAGCTTTTACTGCGCAAGAGTCATTAAGCACCTTAGAAATGTGGACTGGTGTACTGGCATTTTCCGGGCAAATCTATGGTGATTTTTCTGGTTATACCGATATGGCTATCGGCTTAGCGATTTTGCTCGGCTTTAATATTCCACTCAACTTTAGAGTACCTTACTTTGCTATATCGCCGGTCGATTTCTGGCGTAGATGGCATATTTCCTTATCAAGCTGGTTAAAAGATTATTTGTACATTTCCTTAGGTGGCAATAGAAATAATAACCGTACCCGTAATGTATTTTTAACCATGTTATTAGGTGGTTTATGGCATGGCGCTGCCTGGACATTTGTTGCTTGGGGCGCATTTCATGGCGCAATTATTACCCTTACCCATTACCTTGCTAACTTGCAGATATTCAGCAGCTTTAATCGCAGCAATACCTTAGCTGTTAGCTTGGTTAAATGGGCGGTAACCTTCTATTTAATTCTCATTGGCTGGGTATTTTTTAGAGCAATCGACATCAATAGCGCAATAACCATTATTGGTAATTTACATACTTTTGGTAGCGCGAGTCAGTTAGGTACTAACGCCTGGAGCATATTTATCTTAACGTCGGTGTGGATATTACTGATGCATGTCATGGACTACTTTGTCATTAAGTCGGCAGATAAATTGGAAAAGAAAAACTGGCAGTTTTGGTTGTTAATTATTTTAGGCCAAGCCCTTTGTTTATTAATAGGAGAACCAAGTAATGAGTTTATCTACTTCCAATTTTAATGAGATGAAATCAGCAGAGATGAATGAAGCAATGAGCTTAGGTGAACAAGCACCAACTGAACAGGTATCTGCTGAGCAAATCACCAGTTCAACCACAGCCCAAGCCGAAGATAGACGGGTTTTTATAAAAATAACCTTAGCCATTGTACTGGGCATGATGGCAGCCATGGGCTTAGTGCGCCTTTTGCTCGATGCCAATGGTGCCAATAAACAAGGTATTTTAGGACGGGTATTACAGGCACAAGCAGCAATCCCGCAAATAATAGCTGAGCCTAATGATTTGGTGATGTTTTACGGCTCTTCCATGACCCGTGCTGGTTTTTCACCACGAAAATTTGATGGTGATTTAAAAGCCATGGGTAAAGACATTAGTTCGTTCAACTTCGGTTTTGGTGGCTTAAATCCTTACTATCAAGACTTATTATCTAGGCGTATTGCTGAGCAATTTATCGAACAAGACAGAAAACTTAAATTGGCCTTAATTGAATTTAATCCCTTTCAAACTACAAGCACACGCTGGAACAGAGCTAAATTCTCTTTAGATTCGTTTATTACAATGTTGTCTAACGATGCCGAGTTATGGCAAATATTGCAAGAAGACCTGAGCCGAGGTATTCATTTATTTAACATTAAATATATCCGCAATCATGTCTCGGCTGAAATGGTCACTAGCTATTACTCTCGGGAGTTATTTCCGCCACAAAGAGGCCAGCGCTTTAAAGATGATGAAGAAACGGTAACTGTCCGTAGAAGTTTGGGTAAAGAGTTAAACGCAGCATTCGAAAAAGACTATCCAAACTACTCAGGTGAAGAGTGGTATTACCCTTGGCAAGGTGCTGGTACTATTCCTGAAGAACGTTCTGCCGAGACGCTAGCAATATTTGATAACTATTATGCCGCCTCACAAACTGAGGCACGGATGAAAAATGATAGATTAAGTCGTATAAGAAGTGCTGACATTGAAGAGTTACATTTTGAACCCTTTTTAGTAGAGAGCTTTATTGGTATTGTGAAAAACTTCCAACGTTTTTCTGATAAGGTGGAAGTAGTTATGCTGCCAAAAAATAGCCGTTATATTGACTACACCCCCGAGGCAAAAATACGTCTTGCTAAAGCAATTAAACAAATTGAACAGGCGACTGGTATAAAAATAAAAGATCATCAAGACATTAAAGAGGTTAATGCTGATATGTATAGAGATACCACGCACTTATCACGCTATCGTGGTGATATTGCTTACACCGACTTCTTAGTTAGCGAGTATGCTCAGGCATTGTAAAACTTACCTGGGCTCACTCTATCGGGTAGCCCAGCGCTTGCCATTCGGCTATGCCTGAATGACTAACGCAGGTGATATTCGCCAGCCCCAACATGGCTAAATTAGTTAATGCGGTTTGAGATCTACGGCCAGAATGGCAATAAATAAATATATGTTTGAAACCCTTAAGCCTCTCTAAATGATCAGGCTCTGTGCCTAAGGGGATATTTTGGCTGTCGGGGATATGCCCTTGTAAATATTCCTCTTCAGTGCGGTTATCAATTATTAAGTTTTCCGGATTTTGTTGTTGCCATATTTGATAAAGCGCATTCATGGAAAAGTCATCATGGATATAGGCATTCGCCTTAAAGTTGATGCCGCAAGCTTCATTGGCAGGTACGGCTTCATTAATTCTTTTGGGTAGCGCTAGGTTCAGATTACTCATAATAGCGATAAAATGAGCCAGAGATATTTGTTTACCAAGCCTAGGGTTCCATTGCTTTTCTTCCGCAATAGTAGAGCTGGTATTGCCATTATAATCATGGCCTGGATAAACAATGGTTTTATCATTTAAGCTAAACAGCTTTTCAGTGACACTACGGTAGAGTTCTACTGAACTACCCTGTTGAAAGTCTGTCCGACCGCAACCTCTTATCAGCAAAGTATCACCAGTGAAAACCATTCCCGTAAAACCTGCACTACCATGAGCTTCACCACCAAGGTAAAAACTCATACAAGCGCTGGTATGGCCAGGTGTGGTTATGGCTTTAATATGACTATGGCCAAGGGGAAGTATATCGCCATCATTCAGCGCAATATCAATAGACTTAATACCTGCCGCTTGGTTATAAACTATTTTGGCACCAGTTTTTTGTCTGAGTAAACCTGCCGAGCTAATGTGATCGGCATGAACGTGGGTTTCAATGGCATAAAGTAGTTCAATGCCCAATTCCTCAATATATTGCAGATCACGCTTGAGTTGCTCCTTAACCCCATCAATAATCGCACCTTGGTGAGTTTTAGCGTCAACTAATAAGTAGGTATAAGTACAGCTATCTCTATCAAAGAACTGTTTTATCGTTAATTTATTAATAGCTGATTCATTGATAGTTAAGGGCTGCTGGTAAGGGGAAATGCTCATAGCTATGCTCAGGTATTTAAATCTACATACCTGCAAGTATAGCTAGTGGAATTAGGGGGGGAGATTAAGGCTCAAGTTAAGGTTAAAGTTAAGCTAATGTTGAGAGCATAAAGATTAGCTTAAGGCTTGCAGCCAACTCATCGCATCTTCTTCATTATCAAAGCTGCGTGTTTGTTGCGATGCTCTGGAGGGTGATAACTTATTGATGACATCTAAGATGGTATTTGAGGTGATAACCATGGCTTTGGCAATGAGCTTTTGCTGGTTCAACCAAACATTATACTTTTCCAATTCTTGATAGGCTTCAGGAGTAGCCCCTTGAAATTCTAAATTATTAACGAGAATCGAAAAGCTGGTATCCTTTAAATCATCTACAATAGCCTCGACACCATTAGTATATTTTTGTGCGCCGTATTCATTAAAAGCACCAACATTTCGGACAACAATGATATTGCCCTTTAGGCTAATAGATACTTCACCGTGTTCAATACCCATACATTACCTCTAGCCCAAGAAATGAATTTAAGTTATATCACAATTATTCATGAAATAATTACTATAGCCTATAAAAACCAATTAGCTAAAAGCAAAAAAGCGCAATAATCTCTTATTACGCTTTTTTTATTACTCGATATAACGGATTATCTAGGGCTTAATCACTGCTAGATTAAACTTATATTTCTTTAATACGGACACTACCACCACTGGTTTTTAATACCAGTTCAGGACCACCGCCATTGATAGTACCTTCAATTTTGCGTTTGCTGATTGAGCCATTGACGGCGAACTCACTAGAGACACGCCCACCACTTGTTTTAGCGGTAAGGTTTACCGCAACATCTTTAGCTAAATAAGCGGTGATAGAGCCCCCAGAAGTTTTTAACTTACTATCTTTGGTTGGATTTTTCGGTAATTTCAGCTTAATACTGCCACCTGAGGTTTTCGCATTAATTTTTCCAATAATATTATCAAGATCTAAACTACCACCCGAGGTTTTAATATTTACATCACCGACGACCTCTTCAACAGAAATAGAACCACCCGAGGTGTAGGCATCAACTTTACCTGTTAAGTTTTCAATTTCAATAGAGCCGCCACTCGTGTTTACATCAATATTATAGTTTTCCGGCAAGGTTATTTTATAAGTCACTCTGATACTTGTTGAGCCAAAACCAAAGCCACTGCGATTTAATTCACCATGAATACTGACATTATCACCAGACTTCTTAATGTTTACCTGCATCTTATCTTCATCTTTACCGCTGATATTTACTTCAATCAATACCGTATCTTTGGCATGAGTTTCAATATCAATAGCACCAACATCAGTCTCTAGCTTTAATAAACCACCAGCTGCGACATTCAATTCTTCATTATATGTTTTTGCTTGCAAGCCACCTGCCATTAAGAACAGTGCAATTGGTGCATATTTAAAAGTATTTTTCATGTTTAACATAAAGTATCTCCGTATATTTTTTATTAGTATGGTCATCACTAAGCATTTGCAGTTTCCAAACACTTAGCTAGATTTTTTGGTCAGTGCTAAGTGAGATGCAACTTGAACAAAAAAGGTTTAAATTTATTTTTAATCAATGCAACTTATACTCAGCTAGCTCAAGTAACCTTAACTTAACCAAGAAGTTAAGAAAAAACCACCAAAAATTAACATGATGAAAAGTAATGTAGCTAATAATAACGGTTTAGGACCTGCTTCCTTGATAGTTGCCCAACGAGTGTGTGCTCCTAATGCCGCCATCGCCATAGCTAATGAAAATTGACTCGCAAAACTAAAACTGATTTTAACTATTTCAGGTATAACGAACATACTATTGATCATAGCTGTTGCCATAAAGCCAAAAACAAACCAAGGAATAGCAACAACACTTTTTTCGTTACTGCCAGCGTCATCGCTGCGATTCAAACGTGTTAACACCAGACTCAACATGATAATAAACGGCGCTAACATCATCACCCGAATAAGTTTTACCACTACCGCCGTTTGCATCGTTTCAACATTAATACTTTGCCCAGCAGCCACTGCTTGCGCAACTTCATGAGCAGTACTGCCAATATAAATACCAAAAGTGTGATCATTCATCGCAACCAACTGATAAATGAAAGGATAGCTAAACATTGCTAACGTGCCAAAGAGCACTACCGTGGCAATAGCAATGGTAATATGTTGTTGTTTTGGTTTCAGCACAGATTCAGTTGCTAAAATAGCTGCTGCACCACAAATAGCGCTACCTGCGGCAGTTAATATCGCAACATCCCGGTGTAACTTAAATACTTTTATACCAACAAATGTTCCGACACTAAAAATGACGGTAATCACTACTAGATCAATACCCACAGCTTGCCAGCCCACAGCAACTATTTGCTGAAAACTTAAACCAAAGCCAAATAAGATAATGCCTAACCTGAGCATTTTTTGTTTACAAAAATGTGAAAACTGATGGTCTTTTTCATCTTCTACTCTTAATGAAAAATGGCCATAACTCATCCCTAATAGGATAGCTAAAGGTAGTGCACTTAAACCAAAAGCCGATACTTGTGGAATACTTGCTAGGGCAATTGCCACTAAGGCAATAATGGGTAGAACTATATAGGTAGGCATAATGGACCTCTTTCTGATATTGAGTATACGAGTGAATCAACGATTCATCACTTTATGGAATATAATATAACGCAAGCAATTTGATAAGAATAATGGATAGTTTAAATGTATAGTATCGGATAATCCGAACTATAAATCTGCGATTAAGGTCAAAACCAGTTATGACTATTTCAATAAAGAAACTACAACTTTTTGAGGCGACGGCACGTTTAGGTAAACTGACTCAAGCCGCTAATGAAATAGCTTTAAGCCAGTCAGCGGCGAGCCAAGCATTAAAAGAATTAGAACAAAGCTTAGGATATCCACTGTTTGAACGGGTTGGTCGAGATTTGTTGATCACTGAAAATGGCCTTAAAGCACTACCTAAAGTTCGCCAAATTGCTGATATTCTTGATAGTTTGCAGTTGGCTAATTTAAACCCGATGAGCGGCGTATTGAAAATTGTTGCAAGTGCCACCATTGCTACCTATTTACTACCTAAGCTGATCGCTAATTTTATAAAAACCTATCCTGACGTTTCCCCTGAAATACACATTGGCAATACCCAAATGGTGATAGATTACTTAGATAAAGGCCAAGCAAATATTGGCCTTATTGAAGGCCCAGCATTACATCCTCACTTACAAATAATCCCTTGGCAAGAAGATAAATTACAGGTCTTTTGCCCACCTAATCACCCGTTAGCAAAAAATACAACTATCAATCTAGAGCAGATTCAACAACAGTCTTGGGTATTGCGAGAACAAGGCTCTGGTACACGGGCTATTTTTGATGCCGCCATTGAGAAAATGGGGGCACAAATTAATTTAGCTATGGAGCTGACCAGACAAAGTGCGATTAAAGAATCAGTTAAAGCCGGTTTAGGTCTAGGTTGTCTGTCTAAACTATCTATTGCTGAAGAGTTAAAAAATGGCGGCTTAGTGGCGTTGAAATCACCACTGAACTTATCAAGACGTTTTTCATTGGTGACTCATAAAGATAGTCATCACAACTTGCTTACCCAAACATTCATTGATTATTTGATAGCAGAAAGTCCGAGTAAGTAGCAGTTTAAAGTAATAAGACAACGGACAAAAAGGGCAATAAAAAACGACAGTGAATACTACTCACTGCCGCGCTCTTTATTTATCTGATCTTATTCATACGCTGTTATTCATATCTAAGGGCTTTAATTGGATTTTTTCTCGCCACTTTCGCCGCATTAGCACCAACGGTACTCCAAGCAATAATCAGTGATAGTAAACCTACGCCCAAACAAATAGGTATCAGCAAAATAGCACTTATGCGATAAGGAAAAGCTTCTAACCAAGTTAGCATTAAGTAAGCGGCAATAGGCCAAGCAATTAAATTTGCTAGCACCACCGGCTTAGAAAATTGCCAGATGAGTAAAGCCACTATATCTTTTACACTCGCTCCCATTACTTTTCTAATACCAATTTCTTTGGTTCTTCTTTCTACGGTAAAGGCAGATAAACCTAAACAAGCTATCACGATGGCAAAGTTGCCGTACGTAACAATAGCTAAGGCGGTGCGACTTTTAGCCTTACTTTTTAGCTAGATTTTAATTGAATTTTATAGCTATTTAAACTTTAAGAAAAATACTATTCAACTTGCTCAACCAATTGCTGCATCAAGCTATATGAAAGTTGACTATAGGGCGGAACAAATAAATCAGCACTAAACAGGTTTGGGTAGTCATCTAATAATCCCCTGCTCTCAAGGTTAACCGCTGCAGGTAACATAGAAAGTTCATCGACTATTCTTTGCTGAACTTTTTTATTAATAAAATAATTAGCAACTATTTCTGCAGCCTCTAATTTTTCATCTTTTAAACCACGAATAAAATTAATGGTATCAAGCCAAGCCATATGACCTTCTTCAAAATCAATTAACTGCCACTTAGCTCCTTTATCATTTTGACTCTTTATCTCTGGTCCCCAGCTAGAGACTATTTCAAGATCTTCGCTAAACTTAGTGGAACTTTGCCAAAACCCTCCGGCATTATTATAGAGTTTTTTGAATTTACTGAGCACAACCCCATGTTCTGAAAGTAATTCCTTTAATTTACTACGATTGTTTTTTTGTGCTAACTGCTCTAAGTAAAAGGGATGAAAGTCTAAGGCTTGCAGTGTTAAGCCAACGTTATACCAAAACTGTCCTTGATTTAATGAAAACTTATTGCGCCACTTACTACTCCATAAATCTTTTACCGATGTCGGTATGTCCTGTTGTTTAACCTTATTAGCATTGACAAAAAAGCCATAAATACCTCCGCCCCAAGGGATATATAGTGGTTTACCTGACTGCATTCCCATGGATATTTGAGTCAGTTCTGGATCTAGGTTTTTGTAGTTACTTAATCTAGGAGAGTTAATATCTATCGGTTGTAACAGTCGAGAAATCTGTTCGCCATGCATTTTAATAAAAAAAAGCGTTAAGAAAGTGATATCACATTCCTTATTGCGGATAACTGAAAACATTTGGTCGGCATCTTCGGCTTTAGTCGCAATGACTTCAACTTGATAGTTATAGCCCTTCTTTTCCAGTATTTCATTTACTTGAGTAATATCTTCAGCAGTCACATAGCCCGCCCAAGTAAAAATTCTAAGCTTTTCCACTGCCAATAATTGCCAGGGTAAAAGTAATAGAAAACTAAATAATAATAGTTTACTCACAACAGCGCCCCCCTCATTTAACACTTATTAATTCAGTATAGAATGCTCTTTAATTTAAGTTAGATATTTAGTAGATAAAGCCACTGCAGCTAAAGTGACTTCGCCTGCTTTAGCTTTATTTTTTATTGTTAACACTGGGCAACTGCCATTGCTCAAATAAGCCATCGCTATTGGAGGTAACCACTTTATCTTGCCCTGAATAGGCAACACTGAGTACGGATGAGCGGCCCCGAGTCATTGTCGATTGCCACTGGGCAACTAGAGCACCATCAGTTACTCGCCAAAGTTTAATCACTTGCTTAGGAGAACCGGTTAAAAGCAGCGAGTTATCACTCGAGAATATTGAGTCATTAAACTCAAAAAAGCGTAAGTTAGTATCTAATTCAGCCAGGACTTCTCCCGTTGATAAATCCCAAAAAGTACGATCTTTTATCGCATCAAGGGTAAAACCAACCTTACCGTCACTACTTATACTGACATGATTAACTCGCGAGCCATGAGAGAACTCATGCACATTTTCCCCTGAGCTTGTGTGCCATACCAGTGCTTTCTTATCACTTGACCCGGTGAAGGCCATTTCACCATCATCGGACAAGCTTACCGAATTAATATCCAGTCTATGTTTATCAAAACTAGTGACTTCATTTCGTTGAACATCAATGATACTCGCTTTACCACTGCGAAAACCTAATAATATTTTGCTGCCATTAGCGGAGATATCCATACCGTTAATGATATTTCCTGCCACTCCCCACTCCCCCAGTGGTTTATGACCCAGCACCGAATATAAACGCACTGTTACTTGATTAGAGACTAAATAAAACTGATTATCTTCACTAATATCAAGCAATTCCATAAACTGGGCTTCATTGCCTTTTAAGCAGTGCAATGGCGATTCCACTTGGGTGTTTTTCCATAAGCAAACGGTTTTACCATCTGCAACCAAGTTTAACTGGCCATCTTTAGACAATGCCGAAGCTGTGATTATATTATCACTATGACTCAACGCTAAGTCTGATTTTCCGGTATGAACGTCTTGCTGGCTACAGCCGAAAAGAGTTAATGCGCTTAGTGCACTTATTAGCATGACAACTTTTACCATTGAAAATATTCCTTTAAAATTTTGCGATAAACGAGTTAATTACAGTGACTATAAACGATTATGCCCTTAGCCTAAAATACAAAAGCTAGATAAATGACCTCACAAGTCAAGAACTAGGTAACTGAGATCTTACGATGTATACTCACAAGCTATTGGTCAAAAAGGAAGTCACCATGGCAAGCATAACTACTCAAGTCCCAAACTTAGCGCAGAACACTGCAACAACCACAACAGTTTCCCCCATTGTAACTACACCTGAAAAAACGGCAGAAACTATTCAAACTAAAAGTAAGCAACTACAACCAGATAAAGTAGCCTTGTCAGAAGAAGCTAAAGCCAAATCGGCTGAAGCGGAAGAAACTGAACACAAGAACAACATAGATGCCAGCAGCTTAAATGGTGTTAAGAGCACTGCAGAGGTTGCAGCTGAAAATAAATCCAGTGAAAGTGAGTTAGATAAAGAAATTCGTGAATTATCAATAGAGATCCTCGAGCTAAGCGTCAAAATTCAAATGTTACAAGACAAGGAAGATAAAGAGTCAGTAAAAGAGCTACAAAAACTTGAAGTAGACTTGGCTATCAAAAAAGGTCAACTTGAAGCCGCTATTGATAGAAAATTACAATTAGCAGCAGTGAGCTAATCCTATAAAAAGAATCATTACCTCCCTTATGGAACCCCTATGGCAAAGATAATTTTAATGCTTGCTTACGCTTTAGCAGTTTTTCCAACCTCAGCTACACAAATGGCAAAAATTGGCGAGTTTGAAATCGAATATGAAATTTCAGGCTCCGGAAAATATACAATATTACTCGAAGCAGGAGGAACTGCTGGCTTAAGTGATTGGCAACCTGTGTTTAATGAAATAGCCAAATTTACGCGTGTGATCAGATATAGCCGTGTAGATAACGGTGGCTCTAGTAAAATTCAGCGTCACTTTAGTTCAGAGGATTATGCAAAACATACCCGTGATTTTCTGCAAAGCATCGATGTGCATAGCCCTGTGGTCTATATGGCGCATTCTTACGGTGCCTATATAGCTCGAACCTTTGCCGCCACTTATCCTGAACAAATTAATGCTCTAATGCTCGTTGAGCCCGCTTCTGAGCACGATGTTGATATTATTCGTGCCATAGATCTAAAGAAAGGTAATCAGGAAATAGCACAAATCAAGCTGGATGATTCTTCTAATGGTATGTCGAACCAATACTTAGATTTTTGGAGTAAACGACCATTACCAGATTATCCTGCTATCAAAGACATTCCAGTCACAGTTATTGCCTCGGTGAAAAAATATCAAAAGCCCACCATGATATTTTTTACCGATGAAGCAAGAGAGGCATGGGGTAAATTACACCAAGCATGGGCGGAAGACTTCCCACAAGGTAAAGCAGTTCTTACCAAGAAAAGTTATCACTATGTTCAGTTTGACGAGCCTGAACTGGTTATAACTGAATTACGTAAGCTATTAGCCAGAATGAAATAGCATTTACATAAACGATATTTATAAGCTGATGTTTAGACGCATAGTAGAAATAGGAAAATCAATCCAGCTAATTTCTCAATTAGTAAATCAAGATAAATTGCGCCTGCAAGCGTTAGAGTGCCTACGTGTACTTGATTTACCAGATGGTTATATTGCCGCCGGCTTTGTTCGTAATCTAGTATGGGATCATTTGCATAACAAAAACGTATCCACCCCTTTGAACGATATAGATGTTATTTATTTTGATTTAAACGAAAGTCATGCAGAACAATATAAAGACTATCAACAAGCGCTTAAGGTAATGATGCCAGAGGTTAATTGGCAAGTAAGAAATCAAGCCTTGATGCATAGCCGAAATGGCGACCAGCCTTATCAAAACAGCTTAGATGCCATGAGTTATTGGCCGGAAAAAGAAACGGCGGTGGCGATACGTAAATTACCTTCAGGTGAATTGGAATGTATTGCCGCATTTGGTTTTGAATCGCTATTTAACCTACAGCTGACTCATAACCCCAAACGAGAAAAAGCTGTATTTACTCAACGTGTCAAAGCCAAAGGATGGCTTAAGCAATGGCCCAAATTAACTATTACTCAGTAACCTAATAAATAGTTAATAAAAGGCCAGTAGTTGGATTTTTCCTGCTGACTTATTCTTGCTGAAGGTTCTTCAATATCTGACAATCACCGACCTTATCATTAGGGCAAGATGTAGCTAAGGTATGCAAGGTTTGCTCTAGTAAGGTCAATTCTGCAATGGTTTTTCTTACCTTATCTAACTGCTGATCAATCAAAGCATCAACTTCCTGGCACGATGACTTTTGATCCACTTGCACGGCTATCAAAGTTTTAATTTGCTCTAGCGGAATTTGTAATTCCCGGCAGCGTCTTATAAACACCAAACGTTCAATATCACTGGCACTGTATTCTCTGTAGCCATTATCATTTCTATAAGCCTCAGGCAGTAAACCTATCTCTTCATAATAACGAATGGTTTTACTGGCGACATTGGTTGTTTTAGCAAGTTGACTTATTTTCATAAAAATTGAATACCTGTATTTATAACAGTTGACCTTACTGTGACTGGAAGGTTTATTATGCCGCCATTATAGCGATAAGCCTTAGTAGGTGTTAGCTGAAAATGTCAGAAAATTGTAACTATCGTGCAAATAAATAGTCGTTATTTAACCGTTAACTTAGCTAAGTAACTCACCGACCTAAGTGACCAAATTTAGTAAATATTAGGAATATCAATGTTTTCGTATTATTACCGCTCGTTAATACACCATCATCATGGATGGAAAACAACTAGCTTGTTAACTTATCCACTAACCTATCTAGTTATTGGCGTCGCATTATTGCTACTTAGCCCTAACGCAATAGCACAGGGCAATAACCCTGCTACTGATAAGCCAACAACTTTAACTTTAGCCACAGCAATTAAGCGTACTTTAGCTGAAAACCCCGCCTTTAAAGTATTCACCCTGCGCCAAGCTGCACTTGATGGCCAACAACAAACGCAAGCGCTATCGCCCGGTTATCAGTTAGGATTTGAAGCAGAAAACTTTGCCGGCACCGGTGAGTTAAAAGGCTTTGATGGCGCTGAATTTACCGTGTCTTTATCATCTGTTATTGAAATGGGTGGTAAACGTGATGCCCGTCGAGATTTGGGTACCCATAGAAGTGCCATGTTAGCTGCTGAACGGAAAATTACCGCCTTAACGCTATTAGCCGAAGTTACCCGTCGTTATATTGATGTACTGGCCAGCCAAGAAATTTTGCAGTTGGCCTTTGATGCAACAAGCTTGGCCGAAGAGACTTTATTGACCGTTAAAAAGCGTGCCAAAGCGGGCTCGACGCCAAAAGCCGAAATAAAACGTGCCCTAGCCGCCGTTGGTAATGCTCGCTTAAATGCTTCATCAAAACAGCAGAAATTAGTAGCTGCGAAAATGTCCTTAGCCTTATTATGGAATGAAAAGTGGAATGAAAACTCGAATGAAAGTTCGAATGACAGCTCACCGACATTTAATACCGTTGCCGGAAACTTGTATCACTTTTCACAAGACGTCTCTTTTGATCGACTTTATGGCAAGATAAAACAAAATCCTGCCATCCTCGCCTTTGCTAGTGAAGAGCGACTTAAAAGTGCGCAATTACGCTTAGCTCAAAGCCAGTCAAGTACCGATATACAATGGACACTTGGAGTCAAACAACTACAAGATGTTGGTGATACTGCCCTCGTAGCAGGTTTTAGTATTCCGTTGTTTAGCTCAAGTAATAATTCAGGCGCTATTCTTTCAGCGCAAGCAAAGCGAGATGAAGTACAAGCAAGAAAACTCACCGCTATGTTGCAGTTACATAACCAATTACAACAAGCCTATTCAAGTCGAAAACAAGCAATTTACAGCGCAAATAGCTTGAGAAATACCATTATTCCGCTACTTGAAGAAGCGCTAGCTGAGACACAAACTGCTTATCAGCGCGGCCTATACAGCTACCTCGATTATTTAAACGCTAGGCAAGAGTTATTACTCGCTAGACGTGCGTTAATTAAATCGGCAACAGCCGCTTTGCGTTATGGCGCCGACATTGAACAATTGATAGCAGAGCCCCTGCCCGCGTCGCAACATTTTCAGCAACAAGCCTCATATGAAAATATTTCACCGATAAACTTTTCACCGATCAACAAGCGTTTCACCCAAGGATAATTTAATGAACAATCATTTTTTAACTAGCAGCCAGAAGACCTGCCTATTACTGGGTACTGTGATGGCTACCTTATTATTTACCCTGCCATTTTCTCTAACAAGTTATGCGACTTCCCATGCAGATAAGCCTGTAGATAGTCATACTGATAAAAAAGTAGCTGAACACTCTAATGATCACGGTGATCCTCTATCTATTTTAAATAGCGACGAACATAACGATGAGCATGGTGAAACCAATACCGATGAACACGGTGACGAACATGGCGATGAGCACGGAGAAGAAGGACATATAGAAATGTCAGCCGATATGATGAAAACCGTAGGTATTACTACTTTAACGGCAAGTTCTGGTGAGATAAAACAGCGATTGACCTTATATGGCACGTCGACGACTGAGCCAAGTGCGGTTAGTCACGTACGGGCCCGCTTTGCAGGTATGATCACCAAGCTCAGCGTCAATGTCGGCGATAAGGTAAAAAAGGGTCAGCTTATTGCTGAAATAGAATCCAATAACAGCCTAACACGCTATAGCATTCACGCTGCTATTTCCGGTGTTATCACCCAGCGTAATGCTAACCCCGGCGAATTAGCCAATGAACAAGTATTAGTCACTATTGAGGATCATCAAAAGTTATGGCTTGAGTTGCAAGTATTTGCCACGCAAAAGCCTAAAGTCGCCATCGGCCAAGCTGTACGTATTACGAGAGAGCAGCAATTTACCGACTCAGTTATCAGCCAACTTTTACCTAGCCGAAAAGATAGCCCTTTTAGTATCGCCAGAGTGCCTTTGGATAATAGCCAAGGTACTTGGTCTGCCGGCAACTTACTTAGTGGCTCTGTTGTTATTAACAAAAAATCAGTGTCGCTCATTATTGATAATCGTGCCGTGCAAGTGATGGCTGGTAAAGCAGTGATATTTGTTAAAAATGAACATGGATTTGAAGTACGCGAAGTGATGTTAGGCCTTAGCGATAGTCAATTTTCACAAGTATTGTCAGGCTTAAATCAGGGCGATGTCTACGGCGTTAAAAATAGCTACTTACTCAAAGCCGATCTGGAGAAATCCAGTGCTGAACATCACCACTAGGGGGCAATTATGATTGAATCACTTTTACGCTTCTCCATAGCCAAGCGTTGGCTAATTATTTCATTAACCCTAGTTTTAATGGCCGTTGGCTCTTGGAGTTATCAAAAACTGCCCATTGATGCCGTACCAGATATCACCAATGTGCAAGTACAAATCAATACCCGTGCCGATGGTTATTCACCATTAGAAACCGAGCAACGCATCACTTACCCGGTTGAAACAGCTTTGACGGGATTGCCAAATTTATCCTATACCCGTTCGCTGTCACGTTATGGTTTATCACAAGTGACCGTGGTTTTTGAGGAGGGGACGGATTTATATTTCGCCCGCAGTTTAATCAACGAACGACTTAATGCTATCAAGGGCAAACTACCCGCAGGTCTTTCGCCAGAAATGGGGCCCGTTTCTACAGGTCTAGGCGAAATTTTCATGTATACCTTAGATGCTGAAACTGATGCTAGGCAAGCCAATGGCAAGCCTTACGATGCCACGGCTCTTAGAGAAATACAGGACTGGATCATCAAACCGCAGCTCGCCTTGGTAAAAGGTGTGACCGAAATAAACACTATCGGTGGTTTTGATAAGCAGTATCACATCACACCATCACCGAGAAAGATGCTCGAATTTGGCATTTCATTTGCCGATATACAGACGGCATTAGCGGCCAATAATAGTAACCGTGGTGCTGGTTATATTGAAAGTAATGGCCAACAACTAACGGTTAGATCGCCAGGACAGTTAAAAACTATTACTGATATTGAACAGGTGGTGATCAAAGTTTTTACTACAGATAATGGTAATACGCCAATTAAGGTCAGTGATATTAGCGATGTTGCTATAGGCAAAGCGTTACGTACCGGTGCTGCTACCCACAGTGGTAAAGAAACCGTGCTCGGCGCTGCCATGATGTTAGTGGGTGAAAATGCCCGTGAAGTATCACTAGCTGTCGCTGACAAGCTTGCCCAAGTACAAAACTCTTTACCCCAAGGTATTAAGCTAACCGCCGTTTATGATAGAACCACCTTAGTTGATAAAGCCATTGCCACCGTACAAAAAAACCTAGTTGAAGGCGCTTTATTGGTGATAGTGGTGTTATTGCTATTACTAGGTAATGTTAGAGCCGCATTAATTACCGCCGCGGTGATCCCGTTAACCATGTTAGCGACGATAACCGGTATGGTACAAGCAGGCGTTTCGGCAAACTTAATGAGTTTAGGCGCATTGGATTTTGGTTTAATCGTCGATGGCGCAGTCATTATTGTCGAAAACGCCACCCGCCGCCTAGCAGAAGCCCAACGTCATAATGGCGCCAGATTGGCACTAAAAGATCGTTTACATGTAGTTTTTCAAGCCACTAATGAAGTGATCAGACCGAGCTTATTCGGCGTAATTATTATTACTGTGGTTTATATCCCACTGTTTTCATTAACTGGCGTGGAAGGAAAAATGTTCCAACCTATGGCGGCGACTGTCGTTATTGCCTTGTTATCGGCATTGGTACTCTCGGTTACTCTAGTGCCTGCGGCCATCGCCTTATTTATGACAGGTGATATTAGCGACAAAGAAAGTCTGGTAATAAAAGTCAGTAAATCAATTTATAAACCCATGTTAGTTATGGCGATGAAAGTGCGCTGGTTAGTACTTTCACTAGCCACCTTACTGGTAATATTTTGTGCTTGGCTAGCAACAACCTTAGGCTCAGAGTTTATTCCGCAACTTAACGAAGAAGATATTTTATTACAGGCTATTCGCATCCCAGGTACGGGTATAGAGCAAGCGGTTGAAATGCAAAAGTTACTTGAGCAAAGCGTTATTCAATTTCCGCAAGTACTGAATGTATTTTCAAAAATAGGTACACCTGAAATTGCCAATGATCCTATGCCACCTAACGTTGCCGACACCTTTATTATGTTAAAACCACGCAGCGAATGGCCAGACGTGAATTTAACTCATGCTGAATTAGCCGCTGACATTATGGCTAAAGTATCAAAACTACCAGGTAATAATTTTGAGTTAACTCAACCCATTGAAATGCGCTTTAACGAGTTGATTTCAGGGGTGCGAGCGGATTTAGGCATAAAGGTCATTGGTGATGATTTACAACAATTATTAACCTCAGCCAATGCCATCCGTGAAGTGCTTGAACAAGTTGACGGTGCTAGTGATATTCAAGTTGAGCAAGTCACTGGTTTACCCATGTTATCAATAGTGCCAAAACGTATGGCCTTGGCGCGCTATGGTTTAACCGTAGCTGAGTTACAAGACATTGTTGCTACCGCTATCGGTGGTGAAAATGCAGGTTTGATTTTTGAAGGTGACCGTCGCTTTAATATCGTGGTTAGATTACCTGAAGAAATTAGACGAGATGTTAATAAGTTAAGTGAGTTACCAATTTCTTTAGCTGGTGGTGGTTATGTGCCATTGTCAGAGGTAGCGACACTCGATATTGCGCCAGCACCTAATCAAATCAGTAGAGAAAATGGCAAACGACGCATAGTGGTAACCGCCAATGTACGAGGTAAAGATCTTGGCAGTTTTGTTAACGAAGTCAAAGCAAAGATCAGCAGCGATGTTGAAATTCCTGCCGGTTATTGGCTAGAGTACGGCGGCACCTTTGAACAACTGGAGTCTGCCAGCAAACGTTTATCGATTGTTTTACCGCTGACGTTAGCACTGATTTTTGCACTATTAATCATGGCGTTTAGTTCAGTAAAAGATGCGGCAATTATTTTCACTGGTATTCCTTTGGCACTCACTGGTGGCGTGATTTCATTGTGGCTGCGCGATATGCCACTGTCTATTTCTGCTGGTGTCGGCTTTATTGCCCTGTCAGGTGTAGCAGTATTAAATGGCTTAGTGATGCTGGCTTTTATCAGGGAACTTTGTAAAGAACGCACCGAGTTACTTACTGCTATTATCGATGGTGCCATGATCAGACTAAGACCAGTATTGATGACTGCATTAGTAGCAGGTTTAGGTTTTGTACCTATGGCACTTAACGTTGGCACAGGCGCCGAAGTGCAGCGCCCGCTAGCTACGGTAGTTATTGGTGGTATTATTTCATCAACACTGCTAACGCTGTTGGTCTTACCGCTGCTGTATCGCATTGTCCATGAGCGCAGTTTTACTAAAGCTAAGCTAATCGAAACTAAACTAAACTAAATTAAATTAAGTTAAGTTAAGTAATTAGCTACTGAGATTTCAGCCGCTCAGCTATTTCCGTTCAACTATTTCCGCTAATAAAAAAGCGTGGCAATAGTTGAGTGGTAAGTGCTGCGTGGTAATTTTCAGTTAATAGTCGCTAAAGTAAATCCCCAAGGGTTTGTTCAAGATTACTGTGATTAAAATCAAATTCATGATTGAGCAGCTTTTGTGGGTATATATTTTGACTACTCAATAATAACTCCGCCCCTTGCCCCATCAGCATATTTAACATAAATTCTGGCACACTAAACCAAGTAGCTCGATGAAGCTGTTTACCTAGACTTTTAGTAAACTCCTCATTAGTTAGCGCTTGTGGCGAAGTACAATTAATAGCGCCCTCAATGCTCGGGGTTAACATGATAAATTGAATCGCGTGCACCATATCTTCTATATGTATCCAAGACATATACTGCTGACCATGACCAAGTTTGCCACCTAAACCTAAAGAAAATGGCATACGCATTTTTGTTAGTGCGCCGCCATCATTGGCTAAAACCACGCCGGTGCGTAATAACACCACCCGACAATGTTCACTAGCCTTTAGCGCAATATCCTCCCACTTTTTACATAAAGAATGAGCAAAATCTTCTTGTTTAACTTGGGCATCTTCATGGGTTGAAACATTGCCAGTTTCACCATAGTAACCTATGGCGGAGCCGCTCAGTAAACAGGTCGGCTTGAATTTGGAACGCTCAATCATAGCAACAACTTGTTCGGTGATTTGCCAACGACTCTGGCATATCTTTTCTTTTTGCATAACTGTCCAGCGTTTATCAACGATAGGCTCACCGGCAAGATTGATTATCACCTCAAAATGATTTTGTTCCGGCAGCTCTTCAATGAAATCAATCCCTTCGGGTAAGTTTCTTTTAGCCTTTCGGCAATTACGCGTTAATACAGTGAATTGATATGGCTGCTGAAATGATTTGATAAAATGTCGGCCAATTAGGCCCGTGCCACCGGTTATTAAAATATTCATCTAGCCTCCTATACGTTCAGAACTTTGTTAGTGCATTAATAATAGTAGTAAACAGCAGAGAGTTTTATAAACCTAGGAGCAGGTATTTCGCCAAAGAAATTAAAACAATTAGCGGGGATTGATAAACAAGCACAAAAAAGCCGTTGTACTTAACAAGTACAACGGCTTTATTTATCACACTTACTGAAATATTATTTTTTAACCCACTGACCGGCAGAATTTTTAATTAAATGCCCTGATTGGGTTTTCGAAATAGATTTCTCTCCGGCTAACTTAGTGACTTGCTGCATAGTAATTTTATTTTTACGCGCTAAGTTCAAATAAATATCTTTACGCTTTTTATTTACCATTGCAACTAGGCTACTTACTTCAGAGCTAGCAACAACCACACCTAAATAGCCATTAGGCATTTCACCCACAAGGCCTTGTTGTTTTGCTTGATCAAGAGATATTGCCCACGCCGAAAATGCCATGCTTGAGGCAATAAGTACTAGGCTTATTTTTTTGATTGTCTGCTTCATTAATTTGTTCATAGCTGCTCCTAAAAAATATCGCTATCGTCACTGAAAATATCATCGAGTTCTTTATCTACTTTCACCCGAATTTCATGATCAATCTTGAGGTTTAAATTAATAGTGATGGGCTCTTTAGCACTCACTTCAATCTTGTGAGTACAGGCAGTAAATAAAAAAACAGCTAGCAGAGGTGCCAGTATTTTATCCATAAATGTTCCTTAGTTTTTGTTTGTAAGCCCTTTGATTACTTTGCTCTCAAAGTGCTCGGTGATATTGAATGACTCTAGCAAACCTAATAAGTCATAGCTAAGATTTAAATTTAAATTTACTTCATTGTCTAAATCGGGGTTTCGGCCTTTAATTTCGGTAACTAGCAACATATAGCCATCATCAGCCATTGAAACTTCCGAGGTTAAATGATGATAGTGCAAGTTTTCTAGGGCACTAAATGCTAATTTCAATTCAGTACTACCGGCCTTTAACTCTTCTACCGCTGGGTTATTAAAAACCTGAATAAGGCCATCACTGACATTGTGTAAACTGCCCTCTTTCACCAGTAAGTGCTGGCCATCATAATAAATGGGCAACAGTCCTGAAACCTTACCCGTAACGACAATACCTTGCTTTTTATCTAACTCGAGTAATTTTTCTAAATCTATTTCAGTTAGTTTAACATTCATAGCTGAATCTTTACTGAACGGCCATTGCGCCTCAGCAATAGCAAAGCGCCCGCCCAACAAGTTTCCGTGAATATTTTTGGCAACAACTCTGATCTTCTTTTGAGAAAAATCAATCCAGATGTTGGTCGATAAATCCGTTATCGGCGTGGCGGTTTCTACCTTAGCAATACTCAGGTTATTTACCGCTTTAGCATTACCTTTAACATCTACCATTAGCGATTTTACTTGACCATATTGCAAGGAAAATTCCTGCTGCCAATTAAGATCTTGTAACCAGGTGCCATCAACTTCACCCGTGACATCTTTTACCGATAAAGCCAATAATATAGGGTTAGCCATTAGCTCTGTATTATTTTTAAGCTGACCGGAAAAGTGGTAACTGAGTGTGCCATCAATAAGCTGTAATTCTATCGGTGCTTTTATATTTAATGCTAATAAATCGGTGATGAGCACATCTTTCGCCGAGACTTCTAGGTTTGGATGAAGTAAATCTCCAGTTAATTTTACCGAGGCTAAAGCTAACTTATCGACAATGACCTCGGTATTTATCGCTATATTATCAATACTGCCACTAAGCTTACTATTTAACTCTAGAACATTAACTTGCATGACTTTTTCAATATTGAGTTGTTTTAGCTGGTTGTTAATTGCTAGCTCAAAAGTCACTCCGCTATTATTACCGTCTTGACTTTGAGTCTCGTTTTTAGCAATAGCCACACTGCCCTGCCAGTGACTAATTAACGATTGTGCCCTTGCTTTAGCTTTGCCTTGCCCTTTAAGTTTTGCTTGTTGCAACGGATTTTCCGGTAAGCTTAACTGAGTCAGTTCAATTGCCGTTTCTTGCGCAATTTTAACTTGCCAAAAATCACTCTGCTGCTCAATTTCACCAACAATATTTAGCTTTACTGGTTGCTCACTATAAAGCTGTAATTGGCCAACCTTTGCTTGTCCGGTCAGGGAAAATTTTGTTTTGTGCAAGTTAATAGCAAGTGTAGCTTCATCCGTATAATTAAGGCCTATATCATTAAATGAAAGTATTACTGGCTCAGCTAAGTTACTACTGGCCAGCGTAATACCATCGCTGATAATACTTTGCTGGTTAAAGTCTATTTTTATCGAGCCTAAAGGCGTAATAGTTACCCTATTCATTACGTTGTCTGTGAGCAGTGCTTTTAGTTGTTTATCGTTCTCTTGCGCAGATAAAAAATCTGTCAGCATTTGCTGATCAACTATCAGCTTAACGGCACTGTCATTAGCAAAATCAATGTGTAATTTTTCACCCGCTAAGCTGAGCTGCCAAGCCAGTGTTGCATCTATTTCTACAGCGCCTAATTGAGCAAAGCCTTGCTCAGTCCGAAAAGAAAAATGGCTTAGTGTATTTGTCATGTTAAAGGTTTGCTTATGCCAATCAATTTGGCTACTAAATGCCCCTTTAACTGACCACGCTTTATTATCGGCATTCACTAATTGAGCGACGACTGCTGATGGTAAAACCGATTGATGAAGCTTTATAAACTGTCTTAACTTGGATAAATCAGTACTTATATTGACAGTAAAGTCTGCTCCAGTTCGAGCCAAATCCAGCGACAATAGCGGTGCTTGTTTAGCGTTAGTTAGTGATAAAGAAATTTTCTGTGTATTGACTGATAACTTACCTTTATAGTTTTGTCTTACCTCATCAGCACCAATATCAGAATCAGCAACAAAAGGCTGGTAACTAAAAGTGTCAATATTTATAGCAACAGGCACAGTATAATCAGCTATGTCCTGCATGAACTGTCTTATACTATTGGGTAACTCATTAAGCTGTTTTGGTGATTGAGTTGTACTTGATTTTAATGTAACTTCCGCTTTAGCGCGCACATCAACCGAGGTGATTTTTATCGCCGAAATTGCCTCTACGACTTTATCTACCGTTAAGTAGCTAGGCTCAAACTGCCACTCTATAAGAATACCAAGCAGCTCTAAATCAGCATAAGGTGAGTCAATACATAAGTGGCTAATCACCAAGTCAAAATCTGCATTAACGGTAAAATCGATACAGCTTATTGCGCTGTTATATTGCGTTAAATAATCATTTACTAAAGAAGTAACCACAGAGCTACGGGCATAAAATACTGAGCTAAAGATAATAACAATGACCAAGAAAATGGCTAAAGTAACTTTGAAAAAACGCAATTAAAAATCCCTTACCATCAATTATGAATTGTGATAGCTATACAGCCATGACTCTAAATCGAGTATATCAGAAAGTCATTGTAACTAGATTAGAATAGCGAACAAAATAATAGACTCAAGCTGCTATCTAAAAGATAACGCAATATACTGATTAACTTTATTGTTATTCAGTCGTTGGGGGGACAGGTGGTCAACAATTTCTAGCGCTTGCTGTACCTTAGATAATCCTATTTGATCATCTAAGGGTAAGCCTGCAAATGATTTATCATTAATAGTCTCTTTAAGTAAAGCTAACGCCCCCTGAAGAGATGACTTAAAGTCAGATTTATGTTTCTGCTCCTCAACATTGGCTAGGATTTCTTTGGCGGTATTTAATGCCCCCGTTAAAGCCACTACGGTTTCACTTTCAGTGACAACATCTTCACCTTCAGTATCTTTATTTTCGTCCTCAGCATCCTCAGCATTCAAGCGTTCAAGGAAGTCACCGATAAAGCTAGTTAAGGTGGTAGTGGACATTTTCTCGCTAGCTTCACTATTTTTCTCATTTACTCTGCCACCGGTTAAAGCGGCAAAATCGCCCTCTGAAATAAGGCCAAATTGGTATAGTTTTTCTTTCAGTTTACCGACATCATCTAATGTCAGCTGGGTACCACTAAAAAACTCGCTACTAATGGCATTTATCTTTTGGGCCCTGCTTGATAAAAATAAATTATTAGTAGCTATGCCCGCCGAACTTTCACTTTTAACACTATTTTCAGCATGCTGTTCAATTATCGCTTGTATCTCAGGAGTATTCTTTTGAGCCACAGTTGAATTGTTAGTATATTCGGTGCTATACAGGCCTAGATTATTGATCATTTAATAAATTCCACAATATATTGACGGTTATATTGCAAGCAATTTACACACCAATAATAGTGTAACTTTAGTTACGCTAAAGCCAGTTTTAACAAACGTGAAAAGTTGATAGTTAAATGCAAGATTTCCAGAGAAAATACAATCCGAAAATAACCATATAAAAGTAAGCTAAAACAATAAGCTAACCAAACACAAATGAGTAAAGAAAAGTAATATTTACCACGTTTAACAAAAATTTTGCTAAAGTTGTAAATACTAACTTTTAGTTTATAGTTAATTGAAGATCTAAGTTATATAAATCAAAGGAGTGTTGTGACCAACGCCAGCTCATTAAAAGACAAATATTTACTAGCAAAAACCTGGCCGTTATACCTTACGCTCTTTGCTAGTTATATTATTTGTGGCTACCTTTTATCATCCATTTCATTTCAAAGTCAAATAATCTATATTTGGTTACCTGCAGGAATAGCACTGGTCGGCTGCTATTTGTGGTGGTGGCGATTTTTCCCGGCAGTCTTTTTAGCATCCTATATTTTTAACTTTTCATTTACTCTTAATTTTGACTCAACACTGTTGTTTTCAACTGCCTCTATACAAAATGCCATCATAGCCAGTGGCGCAGGTCTACAAGCCATGGCGGGTAGTGCGCTACTTCGAAACTGGCTTGGTAACCCCATCAGCCAATGGCAGAATAAAAACACTCTCTATTTCATTGTCATTGTTGGCATTCTAATTAACCTAATTTCTGCAACGGTAGGCGTTGGCTCTCTCACGGCATTTAATCCTCAATACGCTATTGAAGATTTCCAATTAAATTTGATTTTCTGGTGGCTAGGTGACTCATTGGGAGTATTACTTGCACTGCCCTTTATCTTAAGTTTGCTTAACTTCCGCCATTTAAAAACTGAGCAACGTAAAGCTAGGTGGATAATTTTATATTCAGTCAGCGCCTTATTCATTATTATCACTTTGCTCACCAAGTTTTTTATTAGCAGCTCAAATTTCAATACCGATGAGTTGGTGATTAAAGAAGTAAAAGTGATAGAAAATGGTATTTATCGACAAATAACTAGCAGTATTCAGCAATTAAGTTTATTAGCCGAATTTATTCAACATAACCCTAATGCTAACCGTGAGCAGTTTCATACTTTTGTTCATAACCTCACACGAAGCTCTAACACACTGAAAGCTATGTCATGGAACCCCTTGATTAAGCAAGCAGATAAAGAAAAACATGAAAGTGAATTAACAAAGCTCTACGGTAAAAAAACCACCATTAGAGGCAAGCCGTTAGCCATTAATGACGACATGATTTATGTCAGGTTTATCAGCCCAGAAGAGAGTAATGCTAAAGCAATTGGCTTTAATGTCTATTCCAATCCATCTCGAAAAAAGTCCTTAGATAGCACCATGGTCAATTATCAACCGCAAGCTACCCCGATAATTCAGCTAGTACAATCTTTTAAAGAAGAACCAGCATTTTTATTGTTTTTTCCGGTCTTTGAACAAACTATGCCAACAAAAAACAACGCGAATAAACAATTAATTGGTTTTGCTACTGGCGTATTTTTAGCAGAAAAAATTATTGATAATGCGATCAGTGCTTCACAACAAAAACTCTTCCATTTCCAATTGTACGAACAAAATAAAAAAGCATGGTTTATCTCCAATACCGAAGACAGTCAAGTCAACTCAAAGGATATTAACCAGCATTTTAGCCATTCTTTCAATGTGGCTGGACAAACCTGGTATATCCACTTATTTGCTAAGAAAAGTTATTTAAACCAACAAAAGCATCAAGGATTCCTGCAGTTTTACTTATTACTCGTTGTTATTGCCACCACAATAGTTGCCTCGCTGTTATTAATGCATAACAGGCAATTACAACTTAATAATGAAGTTGACCAGCGTACTGAATCTTTACAAAAGGCGATGCAAGAAGCCAATTATGCCAATAAAGCAAAAAGCCAGTTTCTAGCCAATATGAGTCATGAAATTAGAACACCAATGAACTCAGTAATTGGCTTCGCGCAACTTGCCAAGGTATCTAACGACATGGCGGAAATAAACTCCTACTTACAGCACATCGATATCTCCTCAGGCTTACTTCTTCACATAGTGAATAACATTCTTGATATCTCAAAAATTGAATCAGAAAATATCCATCTCACTAATGAAGCCTTTGATATGCATTTACTGTTAAGACGGATTTATAGCTTATTGGAAGTGGAAGCGAGTAATAAGAAACTCACTTGGCAGCTGAGAGACAGTATTCCATCAGCCATTACTTTTTTAGGTGATCAAACTCGCATAGAGCAAATATTAATGAATTTATGTGGTAATGCGATGAAATTTACCCAGATTGGTAGTGTATCTCTGACAGCCGATGTACTTGAAGTTGCCGATAATAAAGTACACTTATCGATAAAAGTAAAAGATACCGGTATTGGCATCGCTGAGGAGCGTATTGATAAATTATTTAAGCCATTCACCCAAGCGGACGATTCAACCTCTCGTAACTTTGCTGGCACAGGCTTAGGTTTAACTATTGCCAAAGAACTTAGCCATTTAATGGCCGGAGATATATCAGTAGAAAGTCAACTAGGTGCTGGTACTAGCTTTATTTTTACTTGCTGGCTGCCGCTAACAAGTACGAAACCAAAAGCAGAAGAATACAGCCATGATACATTTGAGCAACTAGTCCGAGAAAATGAACAAAGTCCGCTAAATAATGCCGCACTAGTAACCAAGGTTGCTAGCGACCATGATGAACTCACAGCTCTAAAAGTATTGGTTGCTGAAGATAATCGTATTAACCAAAAGCTGATTAAGACAATACTGACCAAGCTAGGCATTGATGCTGTGATTGTTGCAAATGGCCAATTGGCTATAGATTACTTACAAACTGAGTCGGTAGATGTGATTTTAATGGATTGTCAGATGCCAGTGTTAGATGGTTACCAAGCCACAGAGAAAATAAGGGCAATGCCTAAATATGCAGATTTACCTATTTTTGCTTTAACGGCTGATGTTGATACTCGCAGTAAAGACAAAGCGCTGGCACTGGGTTTTACTAAACATCTTGCTAAGCCCATCAATATAGAACAATTAACCGCCTGCTTACTTGAAGTGAGTAAGACTGTGCTCGCTAAATACAATAACTTCAAATAACTTAGTCACCCATATAGCTACTCAATTAGTTACCCAATTGATAACTAATTAAATAACTAAAAAGCCGCTTAGAAGTTAATTCTAAGCGGCTTTATCTAATCAAAAACATTTCATTTCTAGTGTCTAAATGAAAGTCTTTTATCGATAGTAACGAGTACTGTTAACTTATATCTTAACTCTATAGCTCTTTATTAAACATCTTGGCGAATAAGGTAATCAAAAGCGCCTAGCGCAGCATTAGCGCCACTGCCCATAGCAATAATGATTTGCTTATAAGGACTGTCAGTAACATCACCGGCAGCAAAAACACCAGCGATTGAAGTTTCACCGCGAGCACCGGCGATAATCTCACCGCGATTAGTTAACTCGATATCACCTTGTAAAAACTCAGTGTTAGGCATCAAACCTATTTGCACAAAGATGCCTGCTAAGGTTATTTCATGGCTTTCATCGGTGCTGCGGTCAGTGTAGCTCAAACTAGTGACTCGTTTACCGTCGCCATTAACTTGTGTCGTTTGTGCGTTGGTAATAATTGTTACATTAGTCAATGAATTAGCTTTTCTTACTAACACGTCATCAGCGCGTAGTGTGTCTGCAAATTCTAATACCGTGACATGTTCAACAAGTCCGGCTAAATCAATCGCCGCTTCGATACCTGAATTACCACCACCGATAACGGCTACTGCTTTGCCTTTAAATAAAGGACCATCACAATGAGGACAATAAGCAACACCTTTACCGCGATATTCATGTTCACCCGGCACGTTCATTTCACGCCAGCGTGCACCCGTCGCCAAAACAACCGCTTTACTCTTAAGTACCGCACCATTTTCTAGGCTGACTTCAATTAAACCTGTTTCTTCATTACGCTTCACTTGGCTGGCTTTGTTACTGTTCATTATATCAACATCATAATCACGAACATGCTCTTCTAAGCTAGCAACCAGCTTTGGTCCTTGAGTGGCTTTTACCGAAATAAAGTTTTCAATTGCCATGGTATCACTGACTTGTCCACCAAATTGGTCGGCAACTAAGCCCGTACTAATACCTTTTCGTGCCGCATATATTGCCGCTGCTGCGCCAGCTGGACCGCCACCGACCACAAGGAAATCGTAAGCACCCTTATTTTCCAGTGCTTTCGCTTGTCGTGCACCGGAATTTTTATCAACTTTATTTAAAATATCGGTTAACGACATACGACCTTGACCAAACGACTCACCATTTAAATAAACAGTTGGTACTGACATTATGTCGCGATCAAAGACTTCCGTTTGAAATAATGAGCCATCGATCATGGTATGTTTTATTTGTGGATTGATTGCCGCCATCATATTAAGTGCTTGTACGACATCCGGACAATTTTGACAGCTCAGTGAAATATAGGTTTCAAATTCTAAGTCGCCATCAAGGTTACGTACTTGTTCAATTTGCTCTGCATCCAATTTTAATGGATGTGAGCCGCTGTGCAATAACGCCATCACTAGTGAGGTAAATTCATGGCCCATAGGTAAACCAGCAAAACGCATTTCACTGCCTGTTGCTACCGAGCGTACCAACATAGAAGGCACACGTTCATTGGTAGCTTGCTCAGTGTTACTAGAGGAAAGGTTACCGTCAATGGCAGTAACGAGTGGAGATAACTCAGCAATTTGATTTACTAATTGGCTAAGCTCTTTTGCCTTAGGGCTTTCATCAGTAAAGGTGACCAGCTCGACTGGTGTTTTTAAATTTTCTAAATAACTTTTTAATTGTGTTTGTAAATTTGTGTCTAACATAATGACCTCTGCAGAAATGGATGAGAACTGGAAAAGCTTTCATTCGAAAAGTGATAAGGAAAAGGAACTTTATAGTTTGAACTTAGATTTGAATTAAATGGTACTTACTCAAGGCGCGGAGCATGAGCATAGCTTGCCTATGTTATTGCTCCGCAACAAAGAGTAAATACCATTTAAACTAATCTAAAGAAAACTTAACTAATACTTTAGATTTTACCTACTAAGTCTAGTGATGGAGCTAAGGTATCTGCACCTGGCTGCCATGCTGCTGGACAAACTTCACCGTCATGCTCTGCTACATATTGTGCAGCTTTAACTTTGCGAAGTAATTCTGCTGCACTGCGACCTATACCTAGGTCATGTACTTCAGCGATTTTGATTTCGCCTTCAGGGTTAATCACAAAAGTACCACGAAGTGCCAAACCTTCTTCTTCAATCATGACACCGAAATTACGCGTGATTGCGCCAGTTGGGTCACCAATCATAGGGTAAGAAATTTTCTTAATAGTATCTGAAGTATCGTGCCATGCTTTATGCGTAAAGTGGGTATCCGTTGATACTGAGTAAACTTCAACACCCATTTTTTGCAATTCTGCGTAATGGTCAGCCATGTCGCCTAATTCAGTCGGACAAACAAAAGTGAAGTCAGCTGGGTAGAAGAAGAATATTGACCATTTTTCGGCAACATCTTTTTCGCTTAATTCAACAAACTCACCGTTGTGAAAAGCAGTAGCGTTAAAAGGTAATAATTTAGTATTGATAATTGATTGGTTCATAATGAACTCCCATTTAGTTAAGTATATTAAGTAACTTTTTGAAGCGCTTCCTCGATGTAGAGTTAACCGCTTCGTTTAAGATGGGATAATAATAGCGATCAGGCTTGGATTAGTATAATTGATAGTAATTATTAATATGATAGCTAAAACCTATCATTAGATTTGGAGTTAGTTTATTCCTGCTGTGGCGATCACCAGCATCCTGCTCTGTTTGGTGTATACAAATATAGCTTGAGTTTATTTCCCTGCTTGGCGTCGCGGTGGCGACCACACCCAAGGGGCGACGTACCTTGGAACCCCTGCGACGCCCTACTCAGTGAAAACATAAATCATCAATTTTGTGTTTACAGTCAATGCCTGCCGATATTCGTCCATGAAAAGCGGCAGTCTTCGCCATCCATGGCTCAGCTTGACTGACACTTTACAAAATTGAGATTCATTCACTGAGATGGGATTTGGAGTGCTTGGTAAGAGTGACGTCAACCAACTAACAAATAGATTTTTAACAGGTTAGTTAAATGCCATAGAATAAAAAAATGCCAAGTCTGCTTTAACAAACGATAAAATGAATGAAAGTGTTCACGTATATTCATCAGGGATGATGAATAAAGCGCTGTCGGCACATGACGGTACAGGATGTACCTTATTAGACAATGCAGGAGTATATTGTCCTGATGTGCCATCAGCGCTGGTACGTCGATACACTTGAGTGAATTGAAGAATACGTTTGTTAGCAGCGCCGGGGGATTCCAAAGGGGTCTCGGCGTTTAGCCCCCTTTGGGTGTCGTCGCCACCGCGACAAATGATTTAAATGGACTCTTACAGCATTTATTTAACGATCATTTTTACCACAAAGCTGACCTAATTTAGATGGGAATCTATCTAAATAAATAGTCAGTTTAGCCCAGAAAAGCTGGTCATTAAGGCTTGCAGCCATTAACGCATACATTATTGTTAGCAATTAGGATCGAATTAAAATTACTCTCTTTAACTTGCTTTGAAAGAAATTTGAGCATGTGATACAGACAACCTTATTTTTAGAGGTGTTAGTGAATGGTATATGCTGATAAGCCTATTTTTATATCCTTTCAAATTCCAAATCATACCTATCTGGATGAATTATTGATTTGTATAAATTTCCGTTCAAATTAGTAAATTTTGACATCCTCTCTCTTGAATATAGTATTCTATTTATATTGTATTTAGGGACTGATCGGCTTCACGAGATATCTCTTCATTCCTATTAGCTTTATCCTTGGCAAGTTCCATGAGCTAACCGACAAATTTTCAGCATTATAAGCTCAAAAAATTTAATACCTAGCAACCACTTTAACATCAGTGGTGACGACTGCACTATCAACAAAACCTATAGCTGTGACGTCTGATTTTATGGCATTAATCATATCGTCATTATTTGCCATTTTCTTCGGCGGCGTTCCTTTGCCAGTAAATGCAAGTTTAGACCAATAAGACTGAAATTGACTATTGGATTTTTTCAGTGCACTTTTACGAAAAACAGTCGTCGCTGAAACATCATCTTTTAAAGTTAATACATTGACTTTAGTACCGCTTGGAAATGACTTTACTTTTCCTAAGTAAATCCGTTTTATTAGTTTAGTATTGATAACGTCAGTATTTCCTTTATTTACTATAACCGACACTTCAGCAAAGCTAATAAAGCTAATAAAGCTAATCATGGAAAAACTGAGGATGCATATTTTCTTTAATAATTTCATGTTAGTTTTCCCTTAAAAAACATAGTCAATACCGAAAGTAACAACACTAGCACCTTCGCCTTCTAGTTTATCTGTTGCATAGGTATATTCGAACTTATAAGCAATTCCTTCAGATGCGTCATATCTGATATGAATTCCTTGAGCGTCATATTCATTAGGCTTTAAAAAAGTGTTATTGGTAGCGGTTAAAAAAGCATTTACATAAGGGTCTGATGAAGAAACATTCTCATATTCGAAGTTATAACTAACATCTTCATGCACTAAAGTAACTACTGTTTTATCAAAGCGGTAGCCTAAAGACACATACATTGATTTGTTCTGTTCACTAAATGAATCATCAATTTTATAAGTGGCATACTCAGCATTAAACAGCCATTGTTGATAATCGATAGTAAAACCCGTTGATAGATATGTCGTACTATCTTCCTCAACGTAGGTAGCAGACATATCATAAACAGCTAAATTCCCAGGAGTATAAACCGTCCCCTCATTAACTGTATAACCAGGTAAACTATTCATTAATGCAGCATCAAGTTGGTTATTAATATCTAAATATAGCTCAGCATTCAATGCGCCAAAGTATATTGAAAACCAATCATAGCTATATTCAAGAGACAGTTGCATTATATTGTTTGCGTCTGAGTATACTTCACCTAATCCAGTAATAGTTGAACCTGAAAAACTCCCATAAGAGCCCTTAATGGTAATATCGCCATCGCCGATGAATGTTGAGTGCATCAAACGAATGCCCTCGATAACATCAAAGGCTTGTCCTCGATAAACTGAACGCGGCATAACGGAGTAATTGTGAGCGTAGCCAATATCTTGTGTATCTGAGTTTCTAAAATAAGGCAATGCAAAGCGACCGACGGTTAACGTTGTTTCATCCGTCAATTCGTAATTTAGATAAGCCCAACGCGCTTCTAGTTTGAAATCATATTGCCCTCTTGCTTGGAGAATAATAGTCGCACTCCAATCATCATTTATCTGGGTCTTTGCTTGCAAGGCGAATACTGACTCCTCTTTAAAATCAATCTTATCATCGTAATTAAAATTACGCGGAAAATGGTCGTCACCTAAAACAAGTCCTGCGCGAATAGAACCATAGCCACTGAAATTAATATCTGCTGCTTGTGCAGCATTATTAAGCATCAATAAACCTAATGCTAAGGCAAGGCTAGTCTTTTTCATACATCCTCCAAAGGAATCAACGTGTGTAATCAAACATTATTATAGTGTTAAATTTCAAAAACGCCGCGCATGATACAGAAAGGTGCGTATAAATAATTACTTATTTTGTTATTTATTTGTACGACAGCAATCTCAGGGAAGTCCTTTCAGATAAATAGTTGGCATGGTGTAGTGATGTAATGGACGCCTCAGTAACCCAAGTTTGGCGATTATAGTCCAAAATTAAGCTGCCTTTGCTTAACTGTTTAGGAGTTCATCATGAATATTAAAGTTGTTGATATAGACCTGGCTAAAAACATCTTTCAATTATGTATTTTGTTAAAAGACAATTCCATTCAAAGTAACCGCAAAATCAATAGAACTAAGTTTCTTCATCCTATGAGGAAACTTCCCTCTGGAACATTAGTTGCGATAGGAGCTTGTGGAACTTCCCATTATTGGGCTAGAACATTAATCAGTTTAGGGTTAAATGTTAAATTTGACGTGGTTTAATGGATTCGACTACCCCAGTTAAGAGATAATAAACTTAACTGGAGATAGAAAATACAAAACGTAAAAAGTATTCAAAAGAATTTAAGCTTGTTTGTGGTATGAGTTAGCGTAAATAAACAACACGTCACAGGCGGCTTTGAGACTTGAAGCGGACATTAGGGCGAACGAGTTGCTAACTTCCGCTAAGCGCACAAAGTGATCTTGACGGTAGCCTTTTAAAGCCACGGCTAGAAATGAGCCCCTATTCAATACGTCCTCAACACTCAGATAGCATTTAGCTTCAGTAAATATATGGTGTTGTTAGCTGATGATATCGCTAAGAGACTTTCGAACACTCGCCACTATGGCTCTAACACACTGCATGCGCGAGTAGTTTGGTCTAATGACCAAGGAGATGCCACGTATCGGCACTGGTGCTTGAAACTTACCATAGTGAAGAGTATCGCTGGCTAAGTTACCTTGCGCTGCCAGCGCGGGGAGTAAAGTGATGCCCATGCCACTGGCCACCATATGGCGTAATGTCTCTAAGCTTGTCGCTTGAAAGCTATTATCTTCTTTAGCGCCTGCCGCAAAGCAATAACCCATGGCTTGATCTTTAAGACAATGACCATCAGCTAAAGTAAGAATTTTTTCACCATGTAAGTCAGCCAGTGATAGTGATTTTTTAGTGGCCAAAGGATGATTTTTTGGAGTTGCCAACATTAGTGGCTCATCAAACAATTGGTATGATTCAAATTTTTCCATTTCTGCAAGATAAGGCAAAATTAACACATCTAATTTTCCCTCATCTAATTGCTGTAATAACACCTTAGTTTGATTTTCATGTAAGAAAAAATTGATATTAGGCAAGGTGGT
>NZ_JABSOV010000100.1:0-2720 GCF_013215345.1 Colwellia sp.
TTGGTCGGCCGTGAAGGATTTGAACCTTCGACAAATTGGTTAAAAGCCAACTGCTCTACCAGCTGAGCTAACGGCCGATTCAAGATTTTTATTTTTCAATTTACTTGCTCCACTATCTATTAGGATTAGGAGACTTTTTATATTCTGACTAAAGTAGCACTTCAACAAGTAATTACTATAGCTAGAAAATTGGTCGGCCGTGAAGGATTTGAACCTTCGACAAATTGGTTAAAAGCCAACTGCTCTACCAGCTGAGCTAACGGCCGCCGTACGTTGAGTCACTGCCTCAATGCGGGGCATATAATACTCATAATATTTTTAAGTGCAACAATAAATTTCGTTTTTCTTGATATTATTTTCTGTTAGAGTAAATTCTCAACAATACGCTAGTTTTATCAGCAACTAAAAGCAACATAACGCCATTAGCTGTCAATGACCTTACTTGGTTAAACTAGCTAACCGTGGCTTAGCAAGTTTTGCCGCCGTTGATTCTGGGTATTCTTTTAGTAACTGTTGATAGCGTGCAATCGCTTTTTTGTTATCTTTTTGCTTTTGAGCAACCATGGCAAGCTTTAATAGCGCATCAGGCCGCTTAGTTGAGTCTTTATGCTTGTTCACCACAATCATAAACTCTTGGCTTGCTTGGGCATGTTCCCCTTGATTAAAGAGCAACTGACCTAACCAGTAATGAGCATTGGGTGCATAGCTAGAATTGGGAAAGTTATTATTAAAGGCCTTAAATTCCACAATAGCTTGCTGGTAACGCTTATCCTTTAACACTAGGTTAAGTGCGCGGTCATAAGCTTCGTTTTCAGTTAAATTATCGCTATAACTGCTCGCATTGACTGCTGTATTAATGCTCGCGCTAGGAATAACAGTAGCGGAAGCTGTTTTACTTGTAGAAGCAAGGACTTCATTCACACGTCTATCAATTTCTTGATAAAGCTCTCGTTGGCGCTCTAATACTTGGCCTAACTTGTGGGTATGTAATTCGGTAACGCCACGAAGTTCATTAACTTCGGATTGTAATTGGTCCAACTGACGTTGAATATTTACTTGTGCCTTATTACGTGAGTCTAACTTACGTGATAAGGAGATTAATTGCTCTGTTAACGCGGCAGAGTCGATAGAATTGGCGTTAACATCAATGACTGGCGCTTTAGCTACAGCTAACGCACTAATGGCGCTAGCTGTAAACATCATGCCAAATAAAACTTTATTTAGTTTCATTCAGTTACCTGCTTAGTTGAGACTGGTTAAGTCTTAGTAAGTATTAGTAAGTATTAGTAAACTAGTACGGCACGACGGTTTTTAGCAAAAGCATCTTCGCTACGATCTTTAATCATTGGCTTTTCTTCGCCATAGCTAACAACAGTAATTTGGCTAGCGGCAACACCCATGTTTTCTAAATAGGTTACTACTGATTTAGCACGACGTTCACCTAAAGCGATGTTGTACTCTGGCGTACCACGTTCATCAGCATGACCTTCAACTAAAACTTTTACGTCAGAGTTAGTATTTAAAAATTTAGCATGTGCATCTAAAATTGCTGAAAACTGTTCGTTTACATTAGAAACATCAAAATCAAAATATATAATGTGCTCTGCACGTAATGCTTCTAATTCTTGACGTTTTTGTTCTTCAATTTCTGCAGCACGTTTAGCAGCAGTAACTCGTACGGCTTCTTGCTCTTTTTGAGCGATTTCTTCAGCATTTTGAGTGATTTGGGCATTAGTATCGACTTGGCTTTGCTCATCTGTATCTGAGTTTGAGCTACAAGCTGACAAAACGGTAAGAGGTAAAGCAATTGCTAAGCATTTTACTATGTTATTAAAGCGCATTTTATTATCCTTTATTCTAAAAATATAAGTTAAAAATTATTAGTTGTTTTACATATTATTATTATAAAAATGGTGACCAGGCTGGTGCCTTCACTTGACCATCAAGTGCCGGCAATCTAGCTTTAAATCTTCCATCAACCGACACTAAACCCAACACTTGTCGGTTATTATGTAAGGTACTGTATATGATCATACCACCATTAGGCGACACACTTGGCGACTCATCTAAACGCGTTTCGGTTAGCACCTGGAATGCACCTGTAGCTAACTCTTGCTTTGCTAGACGATAATTACCGCGAGTTCTATTGACCATGATCAGCTGTTTACCATCCGGGGTAACCGAACCTCCTAGGTTCATTTCACCATCAAAAGTCAAACGTCTTACTTTTCCCCCGGCTAAATCTACGCGATATAGCTGAGGTTTTCCACCCCGTTCTGAACTAAATATCAATGATTTACCATCTGGTGTCCAACTTGGCTCGGTATCAATGGCCCTATTACGGGTAACACGACGTAATTTTTTAGTCGCTAACAACATAACATATATATCTGGGTTGCCATCTTTTGACAAGACCATCGCCATGCTTTCACCATTAGGTGAGAAGCGAGGTTCACTGTTTATGCCCCTAAATGAGCTAATCAGTTTTCGTTCACCGGTATAAATATCAATGGTATGGATTTGTGCTTGACGATTTTCAAAAGAAACATACGCCAGTTGCTCACCGTTGGGACGCCAAGAAGGCGACATTAACGGCTCTTTAGAACTTAACAAGACATGTTCGTTAAAACCATCATAATCGGCAAATGCCAATTGATATGGATACTTTCCTTGATCACGAACAATAACGTAGGCAATTTTACTTAAAAAAGCTCCTCTTG
>NZ_JABSOV010000100.1:2764-14127 GCF_013215345.1 Colwellia sp.
ATAACATTGCTAATGCTGTGAGCATAGCGACGAGCTTGATTAGGGTTAATATTGGCACTGCTTTGCGCTAGGATATGGTCTTGTGCTTTAACCAGTTGACCATTACTGAGCATTGACGTTTGGCCGCCGGTGATTTGACCGCGAATAACGTCGACTAATTGATAGCTTACTTGATAACGACCTATTGAAATTTCTTTTATTTTACCAATAACAATGGCTTCAGCACCTAAGCTAGCCCAGGCACTGAAATCAATATTGTTATCATCAGTAATAATCTCGGGGAACTTGTTTGGGGAAATAGGACTAAATTTACCACTGCGCAATAAATCATCACTAATAACTTTTGCCAGAGATTCTGGACGTTCACCTGTACCTGTCCATTGGAAAGGTACTATGGCTATTGGCCGTGCGCTATCTACACCGCCGGTAATGACTATTTCTAGTGCTGCCATCGCACGAGGTGAAGCTAACGCAATAATTGCGCTGATTAATATGCTTGGTAATAATCTCATTTCTCTATTCTATCCCCTTTAATTTTGTGAACTTTTAGGCGTAATACTTAACGAAATATTACATCGTGCACTAAAAACTTTCTGCTGGTAAGCCATTTACTCGCTAATGTGCACTAGAACTCAGGTGCAACGGTTACCGCTATTCTGCGCATTTCTTTAAAGACTTCGGGGTCTTTAGAGACAGGTAAAGTACCCGCTTTATAGATAGCACTCTTCGCTGCATCACATACTGTTTTATCGCCTTGCCCCACTTTTACGTTGGTTACAAAGCCCGAAGACGCCAAACTGATAGTTAACTTACAAGACTTCTCTGCCATGGTACTGCGATCTTTGATCATATGACGATTAATACTTTGAGTAATCAACGCTGAATAGCGCTGAACTTCTGTCATCACTTGCTGCTGACGTGCTTGATTACGACTCGCCATTTCAGCGGCCATTTGCTCCGCTAGCATAGCATCTTGTATAGCCTGCTCTTTCGCTGCTATTTCTTGACGCTTACGCTCAGCTATTTTATCAAGTCGTAACTGCTCGGATTTTTTCGCTGCAGCTTCTTCTTTTAAACGTTTAGATCTTGCTGCGGCAGCAGCTTTTTCAGAAACTTGCTTTTCTTGCTCTTTTTGCTTGCGTATTTTTTCAGCTTCGGCCGCTTTGGCTTTTGATGACTTAGCCGCTTTGTCGGCTTTAATTTTTTCTTGTTCTTTTTTCTTACGCTGACGTTCTAATTTCTTAATACGCGCTTCTTCTCTCGCTCGGCGTTTCTTAGCATCACTTGCCCGCTTTTCTACGGCTTTAAGACGTTGCTTTTCCGCATCGAGTTGTTCAGTTTTCTGCCGTTGTATTTTTTTTATCGCTTGCTCAAATTTGGCTTTATCAATAACCACCGCTTTTATTGGCTCTAAAGACTGTGCTGACGGGGTTGGTTTTGGCTTAGGTGCGGAGGCGAAGTCCCCGGCAAACAAACCAAAAAGCAATACCAGATGTAAAGCAATACTGAACCAGATGGCTTTAAGAAAAGTTGATTTGGCAGTAAAAACAGAAGCTCGTTGCTGTACCACGCTATTCCCCTACCGAGTCGGTCATTAAACCTACCGATGGTACACCGGCAACCGTTTGCAGCATGACCATAAGTTGTATAACAGCATTGTAAGAAACAGCGCCATCACCATTAACCACGACCGGTGTTCCGGGTTCAAGGGCTAAATGCGCTTTTACTAATATCGCAACTTCTTCTGCCGACATCGGCTCTTTATCATTTGCCCCCACGGTTAGGTAATAGCGACCTTGTGCATCAACACTCGCTACTAATGGGGTTTTACTATCTGCATCAAGGGGCTCAGCTTCCGCCTGTGGCAAGTCAACTTTAACGCCTTGGGTGATTAACGGCGTAGTAATCATAAAAATAATCAACAATACCAACATTACATCGATATAAGGGACAACATTAATTTCAGCCACTTTGCGGCGTCTAACTCTTTGGTACATAGTTATGCCTTATTCGCAGATTGCTCCGCAGCAGATTGTCGTTGTAATATACTGGAAAATTCATCCATAAAGTTGCCATAGCTGTTCTCAAGCTTTTCTACTTTATGACTAAAACGGTTAAAGAATATAACAGCAGGTATCGCGGCAAATAAGCCCATAGCGGTGGCGATTAGTGCTTCTGCTATGCCTGGCGCGACCATAGCAAGTGTCGCCTGCTTTACCGCACCTAAAGCGACAAAGGAAGTCATAATGCCCCAAACTGTACCGAACAGACCAATATATGGGCTAATAGAACCCACAGTTGCCATAAAGGGCAAATGAGTTTCTAAGCTATCAACTTCTCGTGATAAAGCAACACGCATGGCACGATGAGTACCATCGACAATAATTTGTGGATTATCAATATGACTTTTTCTTAAGCGAGCAAATTCTTTAAAACCTGCAATAAATAAGGTTTCAATACCTTGCACCTGAGGTTTAGCCGAGATTTCACTATAGAGTTTACTTAAATCAGCGCCACTCCAAAACTTATCTTCAAACGCCTTTAGTTCTAATGCTGCTGTTTTTAGTATTTTTCTGCGCTGAAAGATCATCGCCCAGCACATAATTGAGAAGATAAGTAAGATAAGCATAACAAATTGCACTAATAAGCTTGCTTCCATGACTAAGTGGAAAAAGGAAATTTCAGCTGACACGTTTAAACGCTCCTAATATTGATTCGGGAATAGCACAGGGTTTATGCTGGCTAAAATCAACGCAAGCAACACGTATTTTAGCGGTACAAAGTACTTGTTGTGCTTGATTGGTTATTTGTTGTTGAAACACTAAACTTGCCCGTTTCAAAGTTATTATGGTTGACTTTACTTCGAGTAAATCATCGAGTTTGGCTGAGGCAAGATTGTCCATTTCAACCTTTCTGACCACAAAACCTAACTTTTGTTGCAAAAAAGATTGCTGATTTATTCCTATCTCTCGTAACCACTCGGTACGTGCTCGTTCAAAAAACTTTAAATAATTGGCATAATAAACAATACCGCCCGCATCGGTATCTTCGTAATAAACACGAATAGCGAAATTATGCGCTGTCACTGTGGTTGATTTAGGTACTTCTTCAGACATGACGATTAGTATTATTATGAAATTGAATGATTACTTAAGCTAGGTGGCTCTATAGTAATAGATAAAGCAATGGGCAAACAAGGTGGTAGCGTTAATATTTTACACTTTTAAGTAGAAAAGCCACTAAAAATGCTTTTCTTTTATAACTAAAAACAAAAAAAACGCCCTAAGGCGCTTTTTCAACTAGTGCTCACACATCAATTAACTATGACGTGGTGCACGTTCAGTACGACGAGGTGCTCGCTTTTGGCTAACTACTACTTCGTCTGAAGTTGTAATAGCTAAAGGTTGACGACGAACACGTACACCTTTCAATTGATTGAACAAGTCTGTAGGAATACCTTTAGGTAATTGTACAAAACTATGTTTCTCGTGCAAGTTAATCGCACCGATATAGCTGCTATCAAGTGAAATTTCATTAGCTATTGCGCCAACGATATCTCCTGGACGTGCACCATGCTCTTTACCTACTTCAAGGCGGTAAGTCTGCCAATCAACATCGTTACGGTTTACTTTTTCTTTACGAGGTCTTTCTTCACGTGTACCGCGGCTATTTCGATCATTACCACGACTATTACGGTCATTACCGCGGCTGTTACGGTCATTGCCACGGCTGTTACGATCGTTACCACGGTCATTACGGTCGTTACGTTCACGCGCATCACGACGAGGCTTAGGATCTTCTTTTGGTTGTAGTGGTTGCTTCATTTGCTTTTGGAAAAGTAATGCTGCGGCAAGGTCAATCATAGAAACTTCAGACTCTGCAGCCATAGCTTCAACAATTTCACGCATGCTTGAGATATCTTTATCAGCAACAATCTTAGCAACTTCAACACGAGTACGCTCAATACGTATTTTACCAATATCTTGAATATTTGGTAAATCGTAGTTAAGAACAGTACCATTCGTTAAGCGCTCATAATGGCGAATTGAGTACATTTCACGTGGACGTACAAAAGCAATTGACATGCCTTCACGACCAGCGCGACCTGTACGACCAATACGGTGAACATATGCTTCGTTATCACCAGGTAAGTCATAGTTAATAACTAATGAGATACGTGGTATATCTAAACCACGAGCAACAACATCAGTAGCAACTAAGATAGATGATTTACCAGATTTCATTTGGTCAATACAACGCTCTCGTTGTGTTTGATTCAAATCACCATTTAGTGCTAATGCAGGGTAACCGGCACGCTCTAATTTTTCTGCAATATCAACTGTATCGTTACGAGTACGAACAAAGATAATCATTGCATCGTATTCAACCACTTCAGCAATACGCTCTAACGCAGTCATTTTAGTGATGCCACTAACTTTCCATGCGTACTGAGTTATATTAGCTTTGGCTTTTTTAACAGCGGCAACTTTAATGTGCTCAGGATCTTTTAAGAAACGGTTAGCAATTTTACGAATCGCTGGTGGCATTGTTGCTGAGAACAAACACATTTGTGCAGTTTTTGGGATGTGATCCAAAATCCACTGTATGTCTTCTAAAAAGCCCATGTTTAACATTTCATCTGCTTCATCAAGCACACAAACACGTAATTCATCTAATTTAAGGCTTTTGCGACGTAAATGGTCCATTAAACGACCAGGAGTACCAACAACAACTTGTGCGCCACGCTCTAGTTGTTGAAATTGTGGTCCATAAGATTGGCCACCATATAATGTAGCAACACGTAAACCTTTCATGTCTTTACCGAAAGACTCAATTGCTTCAGCAACTTGCATTGCTAATTCACGTGTAGGTGCTAAAACCATTAATTGTGGTTTTCTAATTGAAGTATCAATTTTTGCTAATGCAGGTAAACCAAAGGCAGCAGTTTTACCTGTACCTGTTTGTGCTTCACCTAATACGTCTTTACCGGCAAGTAATGGTGGTATGGTGAGTGCTTGAATATCGGTAGCAGATTCAAAGCCAATAGAAAGAACAGCAGATAATAAGTTTTCAGGTAAGCCTAGAGAGGCAAATGCTACAGCTTCAGTAACAGTTTCAGTTTCAGTTTTTTGATCAGTCATAATAATTTTCATCTTCGCAAGGCAGGCGCATTACTTGAGCATAATTACTTGGGCGTAATTATAAAAATCAATCACCAAGCTGCCGCCAAATTAACGGGTGTTAATTAGCTGCACTTAATAGCATTTGATTTTAATTGCTAAGTCTTAACCTGCGTAAAATATATACGAGGAAACCACCAGGAAGACTTTAGGCGCATAGCGTAAATTGACGCTATATTTCTTGCTAATTCTAGGGACGAATTAGCTGGGCAAGTCTATTGGGCGGTAAAACCCCACTCATTCTCAATGTACTTATACATCCATGAACTATTGCTAGTTGGTATAAGTAAGTCACTATCGGACTAACTTTGGCTGAAATTCATTCAACCTGTCATCGAGGCGCGCATTATACAGAGTTTTTAAGGCTTGGCAATAACTTTATAAAATAATGTCTTGATAAAGGTTGGAGTATTTTATTTTATGTGAGTTAAATAGAAACTTTCTTAATGATTCCCTACCCTCTTGTAAGTCTTTAAATTTAGCCGCTACCACATTGTTGTCGTGTCGAACCAAATCAAGCTCTAACTTTAACGGCTCTTCTCCCGCTAAGCTCATTTCTAATGAAGAGTGCTGTAAATCTATCGTATGTTCTGCTGAATTAGGGATTTTGAATGTTAATCCTGTGGCAGAAAGTGATAGAACTTCAATTTTTTGATCATGAAAGACGTCGATAATTGCCACATTTTTAGGTGTATTAACCCGCCAACTACGTTCACTGCCATTAACATCAATTATTTCTGGCGTACCTAGTTTAGGCGAAAAGTCACCGGCTTTACTCATCGTTAGAGAGACGGGAAACCACAATTGATAATGACTAATTTCTGCTAGTAGCGTTAATTTACTGCCCACTAGAATTTGTCTTAACGATTGTGGCACATCAGTTTGCACACTAAGTTGGTGTTTAGCGTCACTAACCATGCAATCTGTTGATGTTTCAGTGAAAATATTATTGAAAAAATCCAGTTCTTCCGTCGAGAATTCCATTTTAATTTCATACCGCTTGTTATTTTTATCTAAACCACCATAACAAAAACCCTAGAAAAGTGCAATTATTGAACTGTTATGGCTCATTTATTAACCTGGAGATGAAAAGGCAATATTACTCTTCGGGTCCATTGAGTATATCGGCAAAGTTTTCCAGTTTATCTAGGGCTAACCCATGGATAGATTTACGCGGATAACGACCTGTTCGACTAATAACACCGGCATCAACATTCATTAATAGCTCCAGTGCTTGGTCAATAGTCTCAACGGCGTGTATAGTAAAGTCGCCACGAGTAACTGCAGCTATCACTTCATCATTAAGCATTAAGTTAATGATATTGGTTTGTGGAATAATAACCCCTTGTTTTCCTGTTAAGCCTTTGTCTTGGCACAACTGGAAGAAGCCTTCTATTTTCTCATTAACGCCACCAATGGATTGCACTTCACCATGTTGGTTAATTGAGCCAGTTATCGCTAGGCTTTGATCTATCGGTAATAAGGTAATGGCAGAAATAAGTGCACAAAGCTCAGCCATGGATGCACTATCGCCATCGATATGCCCATAGGATTGCTCTATGGCTATATTGGCGGATATAGATACTGGAAAGGTTTGTCCATATTTATGACCTAAATATCCGGTTAACAATAACACCCCTTTGGAGTGAATCGACTTACCCAAGTCGACCTCTCGCTCGATATCGGTTACACCTTCACTACCCGCATAAACGGTTGCGGTTATCCGGGCTGGAGTGCCAAAAACACTATCACCTATTTCTAACACGGTTAAACCATTGACCTTACCAACATACTCACCCTCGGTATGGATTAAGACTTGCCGCTCTTTGATTTCACTGAGCCAAGTTTCACTGAGTCGACCAATACGGTGCTTCTTCGCTGCTTGTGCCAAAGCGATATGTTGTGCGGTTAATTCACCCGTACCACCCTGCTTTTGCCAGCAATAATTTGCTTCATCTAGTAAATCATTTATTTGCACAATATTGGCTGAAATCTTGTGTTTATGTGCACTGCGTCTCAGTGCATAACGAACTAGTTCTAATACCGCGTCATTGCTAACCTCGGGGTAATTATATTGTTCAGCCCGTCGCCTTATTAATTGACCAAAGGCAATTAAATTACTATCGGTTTTATCTAGATGGCGATCAAAATCAGCTAACACCCGAAAAAGTTCGGTAAATTCTTGATCGTAGTCTTGTAAGGTATAATAAATTTCGGCATCACCCAGTAACACAACTTTAACTTGCAGAGGAATTTTTTCAGGCTGTAAGCTATAACCACTTGGCGGGCTATATTCAGAATAAGGGTTTTCAATGGTAATTTGTTGAGTTTTCAAGGCTAGTTTCAAACGCGACCACACCATAGGTTGACTTAGCACTTTGTCGGCATCTAATAATAAATAGCCGCCATTAGCTTTATGCAAAGCACCAGGCCTGATTAACCGATAGCTAGTATAACTACTGCCTTGAAAACTGGCAAAATCAACATGACCAAAGAGGTTTTGATAGGTTGGGTTTTGCTCATAAACGACCGGAGCTCCTTGTGTGTCATCACGCGGCACCAGTAAATTGGGCAGAAAACGCTCAACCATCAATTTACGTAACTCTTTATCCGTTGGCATGTCATCAGATTCTGTGACTAGCGTCTCTAATACTGCATCTACTACATGATTTCTTACTTTATCTAAATATTTCAATACGTCTTGATTATTACTAAACTCTTTTTCTAATTCAGTAATATAAGGCTTAATAGCTTGCTCAGCAGTGTCATTTTTAAGCTTTCTTAATTGGTCAAAAGACAGTCGTTTCCATAGTGGTAACTCTAATAATTGCTCGGCCAACACATTCTCTAATTCACCGAGTAGTTGGTAAAACTTGCTTCGTTCCTCTTCATTTAAATTAGAGAATTCTTTATCAGTTAACGGTTTACCATCAACCAAAGGTGAAAATACTAATTCGCCATTTTCTTCATATAAAACCACATTATCTTTTAAAGCAATTTTTTCAACAATACTGATGGCCTGATCATATTTTTTATTAAACTCTCGATCAATGGCGGATTTTTGTCTTTGATAACCCGGGTTATCAAAGACCTCAGGGAATAAACTCAGTAAACCATCGATAAACTTATTCATACTCACTAATAGCTGTTTACCATCGCCTGGCTTTAGCGACAAGGTTAAAGGAATATGGCTTTCATCAAAATTATTGGTATAGCACCATTCATCAGGTGCGGTTTTCTCGGAAGCAAGGGACGTTAGCATTTGTTTGATTAATGTTTGTCGCCCCGTACCATGCTCACCCATAGCAAAAACATTAAAACCAATTGTCGACATTGATAAACCAAACTCCAACGCCTCTTTTGCCCGCTCATGGCCAACAAAGCCTTGCACGCCGGAATCACGGTTTTTATTGACTGTTTCTTTATTATTGGAAAATAAGGCGACTGATAAGGAAGAAGTAAGTTCATCAACCCCAATACGGGTATGATCGACAAGGCAAGTAAGAGTTTTAGTCATATAAATCCTTTAAAGAGCGTTATGAAGTAACGAGTCTACTAAATAAGGTATCGAAGCAAACATTTTGAAACTAATTTGAGAAAGTAGCGCATCAAAGTATACATTTCGAAATCAAGGTATCGTAATTTTGTCGCTAGTGTACTTGCTAACATTTTAGCTAACAAGTTGATTATAAAAGTTAAGAGCTAAGGGTTGAGCGGCAGACGAATAAAATCTGTTGAGCCACAATGAACACAGTCGCCAATTTCACTAAAATGCAAAATAGTTATTTTTTCATCACACTGCTCACATTGCAGCTCACCAAAGCCAATGAAATCACCACTTTTATAGAGACCATCATGGTCAAAGTCATCAACCAGCTCAGCCCATTCAACTTGTGACTTATCGGTTAACTGAGCGAGATTCTGCCAAAGTGTTTCATTTAATAAGCCAAGGTAGAGCGAATGTTTAGCTTGTGAGCGATTTAATTGATAAAAATCATGCAAGTCATATTTTAAATTGTCGGAAAATTGTTTCAGCTTTTCCTCAGTCATCGTTTCCGCTGCACCAGCATACAACTTAGCCTGTTTAATAAACTCATCAAGGTGTGGCTTTTGCTCAGTTTTGACTTCAGCTAACCAATCATTGAGCTTTTGATAGATTTCAGCAAAGTAATCATTTTGAAGTGCCATTAGTATTTCCCCTTATGAGTTCAGCGACTGTTGAACTTTAACTATAGGTTTAAGTATAGGAAAAGTTAAAATTTAAGCTTAATTATGCTTGTTGTTACCCCGCCAGATAAGGTATTCTACAGCGATAATCTAACGTCGATTTATCCGCTGTTTATGCAAATTTGCACTCTATAACAGAGAAGATAGCCAACAAGTCGATAACACCTTAAAAGCATTCGAGAAAGCCTTAATGGAAGCCATTTATAATCCTCAAGCGATTGAAGCCACAGTACAAAAATTTTGGACTGATAACAACACATTTCAAGCTATTGAAAATCCAGACAAAGAAAAGTTTTATTGCTTAGCAATGTTCCCTTACCCAAGTGGTCGATTGCACATGGGTCATGTGCGTAACTACAGCTTAGGTGATGTTATTTCCCGTTACCAGCGTATGCAGGGCAAAAATGTCATGCAGCCTATGGGGTGGGATGCTTTTGGCTTACCTGCTGAAAATGCAGCCATTAAAAACAAAACAGCGCCAGGAAAGTGGACTTATGAAAATATTGATTACATGCGTAATCAATTACAATCCCTTGGTTTTGGTTACGACTGGAGCCGTGAATTAGCGACTTGTAAGCCTGATTACTATCGTTGGGAACAATGGTTTTTCACTAAGCTTTATGAAAAAGGCTTAGTTTATAAGAAAAATGCCACGGTAAACTGGGATCCGGTTGATCAAACTGTATTAGCAAACGAGCAAGTTATTGACGGTCGTGGCTGGCGTTCAGGTGCAATTGTTGAGCGTAAAGAAATTCCACAATGGTTTATCAAAATCACCGCTTACGCCGAAGAATTACTTGACGATTTAGACAAGTTAACGGAATGGCCTGAGCAAGTTAAAACCATGCAACGTAACTGGATTGGTCGCTCGCAAGGTGTTGAGATGACTTTTGCTGTGGCAGATTCAGACGACAGTTTTGATATCTACACCACTCGACCAGATACTTTAATGGGTGTTACTTATGTCGCCTTAGCTGCGCAGCATCCATTAGCATTAGCGGCAGCGAAAGATAATGCCGATTTAGCGAAATTTATTGCTGAATGTAAAAACAGCAAAACCACTGAAGCCGACATGGCTGTAATGGAGAAAAAAGGCGTTGATACCGGCCTTAAAGCTCTTCACCCTCTTACCGGTAAGTTAGTGCCAGTATGGGCGGCCAACTTTGTACTAATGGATTATGGCTCAGGTGCAGTTATGTCAGTACCTGGTCATGATCAACGCGATTATGAGTTTGCCACTAAATATGGCTTAGCCATAGAGCAAGTTATTGCCGGTCAAGAGTCTGACGATATTAGCAAAGCCGCTATCACAGAAAAATCGACGTTAATTAACTCGGGTGAGTTTGATGGCTTAGATTTCGAACAAGCTTTTAAAGCTATCAGTGAAAAATTAGTCAGCGAAAACAAAGGGAAAACTACCACTAACTACCGTTTACGTGACTGGGGTGTTTCCCGTCAACGTTATTGGGGTACACCAATTCCAATGGTTAACCTAGCTAATGGTGAGTCTGTACCTGTACCGGAAAGTGAGTTACCGGTGTTATTACCTGAAGACGTGGTCATGAATGGTACCACTTCGCCTATTAAAGATGACCCAGAGTGGGCCAAGACAACTTATAACGGTGAAGCAGCATTACGCGAAACAGATACCTTTGATACCTTTATGGAGTCTTCTTGGTATTACGCACGTTACTGTTCACCAAATGACGATACCCAAATGATAGATCCGGCCAAAGCGAATTATTGGCTACCGGTAGATCAATATATTGGTGGTATTGAACATGCTATTTTACATTTATTATACTCACGCTTCTTCCATAAATTATTACGTGATGTCGGTTTAGTTGACTGTGATGAACCTTTTAAAAAGCTGTTATGCCAAGGTATGGTGCTAGCGGAAACTTTTTACCGTGAAGCTGACAACGGTGCACAAGATTGGATTGCGCCAAGTGATGT
>NZ_JABSOV010000101.1 GCF_013215345.1 Colwellia sp.
TCGGTTTGCTTGTCGGGCTATCGGCTCGTTCAATGAACGCATAAACCAGCTAATGCTCATTAAGCGCTGTTTGTAAATATCAGCAGTGCTTTCAACCATTGCTAGTTGGAACTTATCAAGCGCTTGTTTATTTTGGTATTTCTGAGTCAGTAGTGTGCCCTTGAATAACTGATGCCAACGTTCAAGTACCTCACCCATTGACCACTTTTTCACTTGCTCTATATCAACATGTAAAACGAGATGTAAGTGGTTATGCATTACGGCATGCGCACAGATATCGATAGAAAACACTTGAGCCAATTGAAAGATACGCTTTTCAATCCATGTGCGCCTATGTTCAAAACTAATACCTGTTTCTTTATCGACGCCACACAAAAAAGCCTTTCGTACCGTGCGACTACAAATATGATAATACGGCGTATCTAATAAACTGATTTGTTGTGAACGAGGCTTAGGCATAACAATCACCAAACATAACGAGGTAAATTAAGCTTAGTTTATTGAGGTAAATACGCATAAGTTATTGTGGGTGGCAGAATAAGTTTGCAGAATAAGTTTTAAGCAAATTTATGTGTTAAGTAATTATCAACCAATATGGTGATTGCACTGTGAGCAAGACCGCAAAACAAAAATACAACATAAGCCTGTAAAGGTAGAGCTTCTTTCCATACTAAAAGTCGCATTCCAAGCACAGTGAGGAGCACGTAAATAAAGGGAAAGCTGTAGTAATATGAAAAGGTCAACGATTTAAGGAAAATAAAAATAGGGAGGGCAACAACTAGAGCAATAGGGATGCCAATCACAATAATAATTGAAAGTAACACTGCTGGCTCTTTCCAGCTAACACCATCCCCGATATTGAAACAAAAAGAGTATAAGTTTACAGAGAGTAAAACAACTGTAGGTACTGTTATCGTAGCAGCAACAAGTGCGATTGCACTCGATAATTGACCAACCATATAGGCAGTACCTACAAGCAGACTTGCTAAAAATAAAACAATGCCAATACCAACAAAATTCATAATTATTCCTATTAAAAAAATCGTTCAATTGTATACGCGATCATTTGTCCACAATACAAGCATCTATTTTTTGTATTCGCAGACTTTATCGGCGAATAAGTGCATATCAAAGGTCAAGCCGCTTTAACCATACTACATATAATATTCACGTACCGTGCCCTGTTAGCTTTTAAAATCAAGAGAGAAGATCGCTTCAATAACAATATCTAACAGAGTCAAATTATACTCATTGCTTTAACATTTACATAGGGCGATTGCGGGTCTAACAACGCGAGTGTTAACGCTACACTCGCGCGTTGACGCTGCGGTATTTGTTTTAAGGTATTATTTAATTTTGCTATAGTAGCGGGATTATTTTTCGCCACTTCAATGCCTAAGATGTAACGAGAACCAGCTTTATACCTATCTCGGTAACGTAACCAAGTATGGTTAATTTTATTGACATCAGGGAATGGCAAGTGTTCATCTTCATCGAGTGATACGTCTTCATTGTCGTCATCACTAGGTACTACAGTAATATCTTCAGGGGGCTCAATAGTTAGTTCATAACGTTCAAGATCAATACCTGTGATTAAAGAAAAAGCTTCACCCGCTATTTTAGCCGTATCAAAGTGACTCATTCTATCAATTAACCATGGCACAGCATGTGGATCACCTAATACACCCGTCGCTCTAATCACTGTGCGTATCATTTCGGGTTTCTGTGCAAACTCTGATATCCACTTCCGCGACATATCTATAGGTAATACTTTAAAAACCGTTTGTATCGCTAAACCCTGCCATGAAGATTCTTCTTTAATAAAATCAAGTAAAGTTAGCACTCGTTTATGCTCACCTAGCATCACCAGCGACCAGTTAGCCCAGAAAGCAATTTCAGGTGATTCATGGCTAGCTAATGATTGCACTTGATTGGCAAAAGTATAAAGCTTTAATTCGCCTACCAAACGTAATAGTCTTACCAACAATTTATGATGTGCTAGGCAATCTTCACGCTGAAATAACTCTTGTAAAATATTACCTGGATTTTTACGTTTTACGCCATAAAAGGCGATGGCCAAATATTTATGGTTTAAGTCTTTACTATATAAAAAGCGTTCAACCCAGTCGTTAATTAAATTTTTAGGTAGCCACGCCATGGCTGAAACGAGACCTTTAAATGTGTCATCATTGCTAAAGGCATGATCTATTACCTGCTTAATCTTATTAACATTCCTACTGCGAAAAGCAATAATAGCTGCAGTAAAAGTTTCACCTGCTTGTTGGTAGGTAAGCTCCTCTAAACAAATATCCCAAGCCAATTCAAAATTACACATTAAACCATCTAAATTGGCATCAATGCGCTTTTCAAGAGCACTTAAGTCTTCTAAATAATAATGTGGCTGTTTGACGCCAATTGAGCGTAATAACCACAAGAATGAGGCATCAACTACAAATTGCTCGCTAATATCACGATAAGCATTGGCTTGTTGCAGAGCATTACTGTTATTTATCAAAATCTTTCATTAACCCATTATATTTTTTTGTTGTGAAAATGGGGCGCCTCCCCCCATACCGTAAACGTTTTTGTCTTAAAGCTTTAGGCTCTGCTGAACCAGCGTGGTTACATGTTGTTCGAGATAAAAGCTCAAACCGCTATTCGCCGAATCTGTCGAGCAGCAGTTTATCACTAGTCATTTAATTAAAACGACCTTAACCGATACAACTAATTCAAACTCACTTATTATTTTCGTTAATATACTTAAGCAATGCTAATGCTTCTTCGCTGTCTGGTTCAACTGGGTCGTCGGGATGAATAATCGGGTCAACATAATCGGTATTGATATGGTAACCTCGCTTTATTAGTTCAACCTCTTTTTTATAACGTCTAATTTTTCTGACTTTCGTATTTTCAACCCAAAGGGATAACCATTGCTCACGGTCATTGCCTGAAAATGGCTTACGGGCTTTTTCATCGCGGGTGGTCAGGGTAAAGGTTAATAGATATACCCCAAGTTCATTGTTTCCCTTATGATTAAGGCGACGACGAAAATTAACAGTTAAAAAGACATCTTCAATGTAAAAAGTCCAGTCACTATCTGTATCGAGAGCCATCCATTCTTCTAACGTCGGGGTATACATGGGATCAGGTGTATAAAGTGAACTATCCTCTAACCGATAGTAAAACGAATTTTTGCCTAATAAACGTGGTTTATAAAGTTCGGTATGTGGATGCCAGCCTGTGGCGACGATACTTTGCAATAACGCCATCATTTCTATACGGGCTTCATCATGGTCAATGAATTCGTCAGCGCTTAAACCACTGCGAATGCTAAATTGATAAATACCTCTGTCTAAATAGAGGGTATCTTCCGTGCCCATAGTACTTAATACATGTGGCACAGTAAAACTGTAATCGCCATGTTCAACATGTACTGCACCACGGGGTTTACTCTGCCATCTTTGTTCATAAAAATTCAACCCTGCAGGTTGTTTATCAATACTTTTTTTAGTCTGTTGTTCATTACGCTTATTATATTCTGCTGAACTAATACCGGCTTTTACATAAAATGGTGCTGTCATTGTATTTCCTTGTTTGCTGTTTTTATTACAGCCCTGCAGTAACATACTCAACACAACTAACCCTCCTATAACAAACAAATATATTTTCATTTTATCAACATTATTAAGCTGAACACATTCAAGCTGATTATTATCAGCACGCACTTACCTGTCAGGGTTAGGCTACACTCAATTATTGTTTTCTTTAATGTATTGAATTAAAGCCAATGCTTCGTCACTGTCTGGCTCAACGGGATCATCGGCATGAATAATCGGGTCAACATAATCGGTATTAATATGATAACCACGCTTAATAAGTTCAACTTCTTTTTTATAACGACTCACTTTACTGGTCTTTGCCTCTTCACCCCATAACGATAACCATTGCTCACGGTCATTGCCATCAAAATGATTACGTGCTTCTTCATCGCGGGTGATCAGAGTAAAGGTTAATAAATAGACGCCAAGATCATTATTTCCCTTATAATTTAAACGACGACGAAAATTAACGTTTAAAAAAACATCATCGATATGAAAAGCCCATTCTTGAGTTATATCAAGAGCCATCCATTCCTCTAAGCTTGGGATGTACATAGGGTCGGGTGTATAGCGCGATCCCTCTAAAATGTACTGAAAGGATTCTTTGCCTGATAAACGCGGCTCATAAAGTCCAATATATGGTTGCCAGCCCTTGGCAACAATACTTTGTAATAACGTCATCATTTGAAGACGGGCTTGGTCGTGGTCAATAAATTCGTCAGGGCTTAAACCACTGCGAATGCTAAATTGATAAATACCGCGTTCTAAGAAGAGGGTATCTTCCGTGCCCAAGGTGCTTAAGACATGTGGTACGGTGAAGCTGTAATCACCATGCTCCACCTGTACAGTACCACGTGGTTTGCTTTGCCACCTTTGCTTATAAAAGTTCAACCCAGCTGGTTGTTTATTTAAATTTTTATTTGTATATAACTGATTAACTTTATCGTATTCATCTGAGCTGATGCCTACTTTTATATAAAAAGGTGCTGTCATGGTATTTCCTTGTTGCTTATTTTTCTCGCAGCTAATTAGGCATAAACTGCTAAGAACTAATAATATTAAGCTTAAAAATAGTTTCATTATTTAGTTACGCTTAAATAAACCACACTAATAAACCAGTGCAGCATCAGGGCTATTTACCCAGCTTGCTATGGTGCGTAACTCTTGTGTCATGTAATCATTTCTGGTTTTCATTAAGCCATGGAAAATATCTGCCGCTTCTCCAATCCAATCCATGCGACTTTGTTCATCTTCAATGATTAAATCGTCTGGAGCGACGGATTTTAAATCAGCATCATCAATATCACAGGCATGGGTAAAGGTTAACTGGTAGGTAGGTGCTGCTTTTTGTACCCATTTATGGGCGAGTGGCGACAGGTCTTTTAGACCTTTCATGCGCTGAAAATCAGCCCACCAAGCAAAATCAGGGTTATCATAAATAAGTGGTTGTAATACTTCCAGTTGTTCGTGGTCAGCAATAACCAATAGTTGGTCTAATTGAATATTACGTCTATTTTGTTTGCTTGACTCAGCTTCTATATCCTTCACCAAATCAAAGCCTTTAATAATATACGATGACGGTTTAAAGTTATTGATGGTACCAATCGACTCACTTGCCCAAGGCATATCAAAGGTAATGTTTTTTACCGCCTCTTCTAATTTATTGGCATCGCGTTTGGTTTCACACATCATGCCTTCTTTAAAGTTTTCAGGATGATTATTATATAGCCAATGGGAAGCGGCAATATCGGTATATAACCATAAATTCCCCTGTCCTAAGCCACGTGGCACTGTCTTAGCGCCAACAAGGTACATAGATTCAAGTTGCCAAGCGTCTAGCAAACAAGCAACGGTTTTACTGGCAAAGGCACCTAATGCCATCCAATAATATCGGCCTAACTTGTCAGGGTCACCACCGTCTTCAGTTTCTAAATAAAAACGCGCATAGGTTGCTGCAATGCGTTTTGCTCGGGCGGAAAATAAATTAATTAATGAGTATTCGTTGTCAGCCACTTTGTCTGATAAACGTAAATAGGTAAATTGGTGCGCCATTGACCATAACAAGTCACAATCGCACACCACTTTTTCTACTTTACCGGGCGTATCATTGGTTGCACTTACCGGTTGTTTTATTGTCATTGCTTGTTCCTGCCTATTCCGTGCTTGTTATGTGCTTATGCATGCTAAGCTTTACGTTTTAAAAAGCCTTCATTGACTTTCAATTTTGCCCAGCTAACATAAAAGTCAATCGCTTCACCTTCAACGCTAGAAATAATATTGGTTATGCCTGTTTTGGCTGTTCTGCCGTCGGCAATGTGTAATGGCTCTTTTGACGCACCCGCTTTAACCGTTTTAAAAGGAATATTTGCCACGCCTTTGCCCGCATCGTCAACCAGTTTAAAGCGCATAAAAAATAAGCCTGCGTCTTCTTCATCGATTGTTGCAACACCTACCGCTTCTCCAATTTGCATACTAATACTCCTTTATTTTACTGGCTATTACCTGGCTAACAATTGGCTAACATTTAACTGACGGGGGTGAAACACGACAAGCTATTTTTTCTAATACTACCGCAGCACGTGTTGGACCATCTGACGAGCTATACACAAGATGTACACCTTGTTGTTCAGTCTTTTTTTCCACTTTTTGCTCAGCTTTTTCTTCAAGTAAAGCTAATGCCGATAACCCCATTAATAAAGTGCCTGTAGCGGTAGCGGGATCACCATAACAATCTGCTGGATGTTCAACCGTCATGTCATCACAAAAATGTTTTTTGTTGCGAATAATGGCAACGCCTTGCTCTTTTGACCAAAAGCTTTCACCGTTCATACTGCTATAAATTTTACTAATTGAAGAACCGTTGTAATGAAGCAATGCTTTTTTAAAAGCTTGGTCTAAACCATCACCACGATAAGCAGCGTCACTGCTTAAATGACCGACCTCTTCATCAAGACCTACAGGGTGTAATTTAACAATTTGATTGTTTTTATTCTGGGCATATTGTGCATGTCGGGTCAGTACTATAAAACTTGCGGCTTCGCCAGGGGCAAAACCATCTTTATTACTTTCTGTTAATAACCTTTGCTGACTTTCTAATTGATTAATGAGTGACATAGTGCAGTAGCTATCACTACCACCAACAATGACATAATCGTTACCCTGTTCAAAAAGGTAACGCTGTGCTAAATCTAATGCCTGCAAACCTGCTGCTCGTCCCGTGTGTATACAACGGATTTGTTCCGCGGCTATGGGCAAACCGCTGAGCTTGATAATATTTTTTATCAATCGCTTTGCTGCCATCGGCTTGTCTGCTGAAAGTGGTTGCGGCTCTGGCATCGCCAGTATTAGTGGTATTGTCTGTTTTACTGCATCAGTATCAGATTGAATATGAGCAAAAGCGTCTTGCAGCGCTAAAATAGCCATCTTAATAATATGGTCATGTTGCTCTTTATATTCATCGCCTTTATCAATATCAATATTCATTGAGCTAAAGACTTCTTTGGGAATATTCACCATGGTAATAGCTTTGTTCTGTCTATCGGTATAGTCAGATAATTGATAAGCGCTGATACCTGCACGAACGGCCGCCGAGGTCATTTCAGCATTACCACCTACAGCGGTGATCATACCAATACCCGCGATATACATGGATTGATTAGTGCTAGTGTCTATATGCTGATTACTATTCATTTATATTTTTCATCATTAACTGTTAACCCGCTAATAAGGTTAAAGACCTTGTATAGAGTATATTAATAGCGAGCTATTTTTAGCCGAAAAACTCATGGTATTTTTATTAAATTATTGTCATCATTTTAATGAGACCCTTAACCCATGATGTTTTTTTTGTTATGCCAAAGTGGATCACCCATTCGGCAGACATTTTTACCTTCAAACTTCACATCAAAAGAGTACATCATAAACTCACACTCACCTTTGGTTTTACCACTAATAATACCTTTGTGTACGCCTGGCTCATCACCCGTACTCTTTGTATAAATAGCGCCTTTGACCATGGGCATTTTTTTATCCGTTGTTACTGATTTAGGTCCTTTATCGGTATCTGATGCCATGCCAATATTCGGGTAAGGAATCGGCACAACAGCTGGACCTACTTGTGTTTTACAAACATCAGGGAAAACAATACTCATACCACCACTGCCTTTATGGGCGATACCCATTGAGTTTGCAAAGGTTGTTTGTGCCATGGTGTTCTCCGATTATGAATAAATAATTTAACGAGAGAGCTTTAGCTCAATTTCATTAATGTTTGATAAATTCTTGTCACATTGATATGGCGCTAACCACACCATAGACAATCGTTGTTGATTAGGATGCAGTGTCAGCGTTTCAATGTTTAACCTAATAGGTACAGGTTTACCCTTTAAAATGACATTACAATTTATTTTAACCCTAGGTACACTCAGCTTGATGTCTCCAGCTTGATGCATGCCCTTAATAACGATAGCTTCACCACCTTGTAAAAAACCGGGGTAAACTAAGTCAGCATGTGCGGCATTTAAAAAACGTTTATCAAAATCTTTAGGTAAATAAGGCGCTCGGGTTGATTGCCATGCTTCATCATAGGTGCCAGCCCATTGTGTCCGCGGCGACCAATAACCACAACTAGGCGAAAAACCAGCAGGTATAGGTGTATCTTTAATACTTTGGATCAGTTGATTGGGATCTTCAATATTAGGCAGAGCAACACCTTCCATCTCAGCTTGAGAGCGTTGGCCGGCAAACCCACAGCCGAATAAATTTCTTTCTTCTGCTAATAGTGTTGACTCATTAACTTGATGTTGGCCGCCAAAAGCACGTTCGTAAACTAAAGGCATTGACTGAAAGGGAGCTGGTGCACTTGGCAGACCATTCACCCATTGTCTATCACCAAATACTCTCACTGTTTTGTGAACTTCACCCACAGCTAAATGAACATCCAACTGTTTTACTTCTTGGTGATTAAGTGCACAAGCATTACCTTGCATGAGGATATCTGTACTATTCTTACCGATATGGAAATCAGACAAGGCTTTAATGCTAGATAAACCAGGTTCACCCCAGTATTCATCAGCCTTTTGTGGTGGGATCTGTTCTTCAGCTAAGCTCCACTGCTGTCCCATGATAAACGTCGCTTTTACTATGACATACAAAGAGTCAATACCATGTTCATTTGGAAAGGTAGTGATATCAGCGGCAAATGGGGTGTTATTGTTAAGTTGAAACATACGTGTGTTACCTTAAGTGAATTAATTCACCTGAACTGAGCCACCCATAATGCGGTTTACACCGCTAGAGCGATTTAATAGGTATTTGCCGCGTATCATTATTTTACCCGCTTTAGTTAAGGTAATGCTCGATTCTCCACATTTAAAGACCATTTCGTCTTGTGCTTCAAAAGTCACTTTATTACCTGCCACTTTAACGTCATCAATATTTAAGTCGCCAGCTAACTCTATTTTTTCAGTTTCATTATGTTGACCAAAATTCTCTAACATCGCCTGAAGTGGACTATGAATTAGTCCCATGATAATAGGTTGCTTTAAATCACCTTGATTAAATAAAAGCGCAACTTGGCGTGAGACCTGCTGTTGAGTCACTATGGTTGTACTCATGGCAGCAAGAGGTGTTGAATCTGGGTTTTGAGCAAAATCGACAAGGGCTTGCCCATTGTCATTTAAGCCAACTAAAGTACCGATAATAATTTCCCCTGCGGCGACACTATATTCACTAACTAAGGACTCATTAGCGTCTTCAATTTCATCTGATTTTGTATCATTCATAACCATTAGTTCGCTAGAACCTTACTTCCTTTTAATACTACGTTGCCAGAGCCTTTGACATTGATATTTTTACCACTGATAGTAATATCACCATTACTTTTCATAACAATTTGTGCAGAGCCTGTTTTAAAGGTAATTTGTTTATCGGCTTCCAAAACAATGGTTTTAGCTTTAAGACCATATTCTTTAGTGACTGCTTCAATATATTTACCATTTACGGTTTCTTGAAGGTCTTTTTCTACAATAATACTCATATTTTTACCGATTGTTTCGCTATGATTTTCACCAATGCTAATATCGATATTTTTACCAATTGTTTCAGTATGGTTTTTTCCTACATTAATGGTTTTATTATCACCAATGCTTTCCGTTTGATCTTTGCCAACAGTTTTGTTGCGATTATTTTTTATATTAGAGGTTTCATTGTTTTTAACGATTTTTGTACGATCATTATCAACGGATAACGTTTCATTATTCTTAACATAAGTATCTAAGTTCTTCTCGGCCTGAATATAAACTTGCTCACTGGCCTTCTTATCTTCAAAACGAATTTCATTATAATTATCTGCACCACCACCTTTGGTAGAGTGCGTTTTAATGCCGCTTTGTGTTTTAGACGCATAAGGCGGTTTGTTATTACCGTTATAAACACTACCGGTAACAATAGGACGGTCTGGGTCACCATCTAAGAAACTGATAATTACTTCATGGCCTATACGCGGGATAAATGATGAGCCCCAACCGTTACCAGCAAAGGATTGCATCACGCGGATAAAACACGAGCTGTTCTCATCTTTTTTACCGTCTCTATCCCACATAAACTGCACTTTAATGCGGCCAAAATCATCAATGTAGATCTCTTCGCCTTTCGGTCCGGTAACTAAGGCCGATTGCGGTCCATACATAACGGGTCGAGTATAAACCATAGGTGGTCTATACATATTTTCTAACGGCATACAGCTAAATGAATTACTGTATTGATCGTCACCATCTTGACTTGAAAAGTAACTCGCATCACTCGCTTGGTGATGGACACTTAGCAGTAAATATTTACCCATTTCAGATTTAGCTTCATGCTTTAAAAGACTAAAGAATTGTCCCGCACTGAAGCCGCTACAACTACTAGCACCACTAATTGTATTGGCGCTAGCTTCTTCTGCATCCATTCTGGCATTTGCAAGCTTACTGCCTAGCGCAAAGTCATATTGGCTAGGGTAGCTGTAGTGTTTAAATTGGCTGTTCTTTTCTAACTTACTTTTTGAAGTACTTTGCGAAATTAGGTTTTTATTAGGCTCTTTGAAATTATAGTCATTGACTATCCACTCGCCTTTTTTCAGTTCATAGTTATGTTGCCATGCGTTAATTTCAGCATCTGGGCTATTACCTTTTGAATAAGTGAGTTTACTTTGCGGGCTTTCCGCATAAGCACTCATTTGGTCGACAATAACTAGAGTATGTTTTTTCTTATCGTGATTAAAGAAGCTGGCATAGCCTTCTTCGGCTAATAAACGCATAACAAAGGTTAAGTCGCTTTCACCGTATTGCACACAATATTCGCGCGGGTTACCACCCTCTGCTTTAAAATCGAAATCGTTATAACCTAAGTCAGCAAAGACTTGGCTAACAATATCTTTAGTATTCTTATTTTGAAATATTCGACGGTTTTCATTTTGATTGAGAAACCATGTCCATGGCACAATCGTCAGTTGATACTCTCGTAAGCCGTTATTCTTAATCTCTCCAAATGAAAAGTGGCTGACATAACCATTGAACACTCGTTTTTCATCATCGTGAATAGTAAAAGTCACTGATTTATGAATTAGGTCTTCCGGTTTAATATCGGTATTTTGAGATAGCGCAGTTAAGCTAAATTGAAAAAGAGACGAAATGGCTTCGATACCATTGATCGAAGTAAGTAGAAGTTCATCTTTTGCTAGCGGGGTAACAATTGATAGAAAACGTCCGTCTTGAGTATATTCACTCATTTACTATTTCCCTTCCCTGAGAATATTATAAAGAAAAGCTATCTTATTTCTTTTGGAATATTTGATAAGTAGATATAAATACAGCCCAAAGGGCTGTATTTAATAGTGCAAATTATAAAGCTTTTGCTGCAGTTAAGTCATAACCAGCGCGTTGCGGGCTACCACTCTTATTACTGCCATCATAGTCAGTATAATTGATTTCACACTTAGAGAAGCTAAGTGTTACGTTTTCAGTAGGTTCTTCATCACCGTCAGCAGATATATGGTAGCTACTTACTAGACAGTCTTGTAAAGCATACTGCATAAACTCTTCAACTTTGTCACTTCCTGTGCGTACAAACTTAAGCGTTACTTTTTTACCAGAAGAACCAGAAACCGCTTCTTTAAATAATGCAGTAACTGAGTTATCTGCTTTTTTAGTTAAAGAAACTTCTGATACGTTAGGCTTACCTACTTCACGGTTTGCCATTTTACCTGATTCCATAGTAAGTCCACGGCTAACACCGAAACTAACTGAATCAACTAATACGTGGTTTTCAAAACCCTCTGCAGTAACATTCCCTTTGATCCCTTCAAACTCAAGATAAATTGCCATATTTTTCCATTTCCATTTTTAAAGTTAAAGAACACTATTAAATTATTGTGTTCATCCTGATTTACTATGTATAAATTAAAATATTTACAGCCAAAGTTCAATAAAAACCACAAAAAATTAACACTTATTTAGTTTTTTATTAACTTTTACTTGTTAATGCAATTATATTAGCCGTTGTTATAATTTAAAAGCTGTACTGAATGTTAAAAGTAACTAGTGCTGAGTCATATTCAGGCTCTTCCGTTACAATTTTTAATTCGCTTAGCACAGGAAAGGCTAATTGTATTGTTCCACTCAAACCACTGTTATGAGCAATTTGTAAACCCAAGCCGACATCCGCTAAGTTAGCGGTGGCATTGGCTTCACCTTCTTGTAAAGAATAGCGGTAAGCAAAGCCATAATCGAAAAATATAAAAGGTTTAAAGACGTTGGTAAAGTCTACATTGAAAAAGCTAAAATCTAACATGTCAGGGCTATTAAACATCCAATCAACGCCTAGAAACACTGCATCATCGCCAGTAAAAAAGCTTTGACTAAAACCACGGATTTTTGTTGGCCCCGTTAATGAGTACCTAATTATCGACGACAGTGTGGTACCAGAGTATTGTATATGGCTTTTAAAGATCAGCCTTGAGCTACTATCCGTAAAAGGCACGTTTAAAAAACTGAGCAAGGTATAATCTACAGAATAAACGTCAAAATGACGTTCTTGGCCTATCTTAAAACCAAATTCATAATCCCCTCGATTGTAAGTAAAACTAACATCGTGTAACAGCTTACTTTCATCATCAAGTAAATCAAAATTATAGGATAAATAGTAATTTGAAATTATTTGATCTAAATAGTTAGTTGTTTTTGGTATATCACCATACTGTAAATCAGACTTAATTCGCTCCACTCGAAATTCATAACTACTGTTTCTTTTACGACTTCGTTGAGCGATATAACGAGCATGAGCACCATAAACATTAACAAGACCACTTAACTCAGCCAAGTCGCTGACAGAAGATTGATCAGAAACAAATTGATTTGCAGAAAGATCTAAACCAACTCTTATGCGTGGACTAAAAAAATTACTATCATAACTTAGCTGACCATAGGTTGTACCAAACGGAAATACTGACTGTAGAATACTAAGATGAAAATAATCGGCTATGCCCAATAAATTATTTACTTGCCCATCTAAAAATATACGATGTAAACCTGTGTCATCGGTACCATGATTATCAATACGGGTAGAAAAATTAAATAGATTTTCTTCTCGCACATTAACATTCAGTCTAGTATCACCTACTTGTGTTCCTGGCTCAAAATAGCCACTAACACTAATGCCTGGAAAATTATTAATAAGGTATAGGTTTTCTTCAATTGATTGGCTGGTAACGGGTTTATCAATAAACGCATCAAAGACTTCGGTTAATATACTGGCATCATACAGTTCGTTATTCTCAATATTAACTTCACCCAAGGTACCCAGTAATACCGTTAAATTGACAATACCATCACGCACTTGTTGTTTGGGAATATAGGCTTTAGCGAGAATAAAACCACGTTCTCGATAAAACTGAGTAATGCTACTGGCTACGCCTTCTATTTGCCCTATGGTAACGCCACGCTTACCTTGCTGAGCACGTATAAGCCAAACCAGCTGTTGTACCTCCAGTGAGCTTACGTGGCGATCAACGGTTTCTTCTTCAATATCTACCAATAAATCTGACAACTCACCCAGTTCGTCAATGGTATAACCTGATTGCAGTAATTTTCCCTCCCCCATCAAATCAAAACGAATACCTTCAACTAGCTGAGCGATTGCCGCACGAGTAATACCTAATTCAGGAAA
>NZ_JABSOV010000102.1 GCF_013215345.1 Colwellia sp.
AGAGAAATTTGTTGACCGTCTGGTTAAAATTCGTGCTGACAAATACGAAAAGTAACAGTTTTTATCAGTTACATCATTATATTATCCCCTCAATTACCCTCCATATAATAAACAATAAGTCAGGGAGTTTATCCGCGATGAATTTTAACCTAATTTTTAAGCCTATTTTGATTGCCATTTTGGCGATAGGCTTATTAAGTGCTTGTGAAAAACCAAAAGAAATAGCAGGAAAACCCTTGATGTTAGTCAAACGTTAGAATTTACCGCGGTTGTTGATGCCGTTAATCGCGCCGATTTAGCCTTTAAAATCTCGGGCGAGTTGACTGAGTTCTTGGTTAAACAAGGTGATGCGGTAAAAAAAGGTGACATTATCGCTAAGCTCGATGACAGTGACCTGAAAATATACTTGGCTGAAGCGCAAGCTCATTATGATAAAGCCATGGCGGATTTAGCCCGTGCTAAAAATCTACTTAAAACTCAATATATCTCTGCCTCAGAGTTTGATCAAATCAGAGCCAATGCGCAATCAACTAAAGCACAACTAGCGACTGCCAACAACAAGTTAAATTACAGTGTACTCACTGCTTCATTTGATGGTGTTATTGCTAAGGTCTACAGTAAAAATCATCAAGAAATTAACGCGAAAGAGCCTATTGTTCGTTTACATGATTTAAGGGAAATTCAACTGATTGTTAATATCCCTGAAAGCATCATGATTCATCTGCGAAAAAATAGCGTTAAAGGTGGTGTTAGTGCCAAATTTAATTCAATAGACAATGAACTGTTTCCGTTAACGTTTAGTGAAGTTGCTACCCTTGCCGATGAAGTCAGTAAAACCTATGAAGTGATTTTTACCATGAAATCACCGAAAAACTATGTGATTTTACCTGGCATGACTGCCTCAGTCAGTGCCAATTTATCACTCGGTCGTTCGTCACCAAGCGATTCATTACCAGGAAAGAGTAATGAGCAAAACCAAGCCAGCTTTTATTTACCCAGTCATACCGTATTAAAAGATGCCCAAGGTAACTTTGTTTTTGTTGTGCAAAAGCATGACCTTGGTGTTGGCAAGATAGTAAGGAAATCGGTAGTGATAGGGGATATAACTGCACAAGGCATTGAGGTTTTTGCCGGTTTAACTTCTACCTTAACTCCGGGCTTAACCTCAGCTTTAAGTACTGGCGATTACGTGATAAGTGCCGGCATGAGTAAAATATCATCGGGTAGTTTAGTTAAATTTACCCCCGCTAGTGATTTGATTAGCCATTAATAACCAGAAAGCCGTAAATAAAAGATAAGAAGAAAAGGACAGTTAATGAATATTACCCGTATGGCTATCACTAATAACCGCACCACGTTTATGTTGTTAATCGTGATACTGTTTTTTGGTGTAAATGCTTATAAAAATATGCCCAAGGATTACGATCCTGGCTTTATTATCCGCACTGCGCAAGTTATTACCCAGTTCCCCGGTGCCAGCCCTGAGCGGGTTGAAATGTTAATTACAGATAAATTAGAGCGGGTTATACAAGAGTTACCTGAATTAGATTTTGTTAAAAGTGAATCACGTACTGGCATTTCAATTATTAGTGTCAATATCAAAGAAAGTTACCGTAATTTACGCCCTATTTGGGATAACTTACGTCGTAAAATTGACGCAGCACAAAGCCAGTTACCCGCCGAGAGTTTCCCATCCATTGTTAATGATGAGTTTGGCGATGTTTTTGGTATTGTCATTGGCTTAACGGCGGAAGGCTACAATTACCGAGACATGAAAACCATTGCTGATCAAGCCAAGGATGCCATGCTTAGGTTAACGGAAGCTGCAAAAGTTGAGATTTTTGGTGAGCAACAAGAACATATCTTTCTTGAATATGATAATGCCCATCTAGCAAATTTAGGCATATCGCCCAGTCAATTAAGTGAACAACTGTCAAGTCGTAACATTGTTATTTCGGGCGGCAGTATCATCTTAGGAGATGAACAAATTACCCTAGAGCCAAGCGGTAACTTTGAAAATATCGACGAAATTAAAAGAACCATTATTCAAATTCCCGGTAGTGAACGTCTACTTTATTTAAGTGATCTAGTTACTGTCAAACGTAGTTATGTTGACCCTATGCAAACTAAGGTCAGCCTTTCAGGGGAGCAGGGCTTAGCTATTGCTATTGCTATTGCTATGCGTCAAGGTGGTAATAATATTCTACTTGGCCAACAAGTAAATGAGCTTATCGCTAACCTTAACCAAAGTTATCCCATTGGTGTTGAATTTGAGACTGTATCTTTCCTGCCTTTTGATGTCGAAAAAAAGGTCAATGATTTCTCTAGCAGCTTGATTCAAGCAGTTATTATCGTGACCTTGGTGATGTTACTCAGTTTAGGTTTTAGAACGGGCTTGATTGTCGCTGTGCTTATTCCTTCAAGTATGATTTTTGGCATATTGATCATGTCATTCTTTGATATTGGCATAGACCAAATATCCTTAGCCGCGCTTATTATTTCTCTCGGCATGTTAGTGGATAATGGCATAGTCATGTCGGAAAGCATTATGGTGTCGATGAAAAAAGGCAAAAAAGCCATAGATGCGGCGGTGGACTCGGCTAATGAGTTGAAAATACCACTGCTAACTTCATCATTAACAACGGCAGCGGCATTCTTACCAATATTTTTGGCAGAGTCGGCTACTGGCGAATACACAGCTTCTCTTTTTAAAGTGGTCAGCATTACTTTATTGTGTTCATGGATTTTATCCATGACAGTAATCCCTATGTTGTGTGTCAAATTTATGAAAGTAAAGAAGACCACGCAGCTGTTTGATAGCCGATTATTTGTCGGCTACCGCACACTATTGTTTAACTTGCTGCGTTTTCGTTGGTTAACTTTATTGGTCACCCTTGGGTTATTCATTACCGCTGTTTGGGGACTTTCATTTGTGCCTAAATTGTTTTTTCCACCCTCTGATCGCGCTTTTTTCAAAATGGAATTAGAAATGCCCATGGGCACCACTTTAGCGGCAACAGAGCTAGTCACTCAGCAGGTTGAACGTTTTATCCGTGCCGAGTTGCAGGCGAATACAGAGCGAGATACCGGTGTCACTAACTGGGTAACTTACTTAGGTAACGGCGGCCCACGATTCTTATTAACCCACAACCCGAAACCGACCAGTAGTAACTATGCGTTAATGATCATAAATCTAAGCAGTAAAGATTTGGTAGATGAAACCATGGTTAAGCTTGAGCGTTATAGCTTGGCAACATTCCCTGATTTATTGGTAAAACTCAGAAAAATAGAAAATGGTGCCCCCATTGCCAATCCGGTAGAGGTGCGAATTAACGGTGCCGAAGCCGAGCAATTATTTGTTATTGTTGAGCAAGTTAAACAACGTATGGCACAAATTAACGGTGTTAAAGCCATTAGTGATAATTGGGGCATGCCAATTAAAAAATTGCAGGTTGATATTAACCAAAGTCGTGCTCGTCGTGCTGGCGTTACCAGTAAAGACATTGCCACGTCATTGCAAACTAGTCTTTCTGGCCTTGAACTCAGTCAGTATAGGGAAGGGGATATCGTTATACCGATTACCCTGCGCACGCAAGCTGACGATCGCCAAGACATTGGTAAATTACAAGCTTTAGCTGTGTACTCGCAAGCTACCGGCAGTTCAGTACCGTTAACACAAATAGCAGATATCAAGGTGGTATGGCAATCCGCTAAGATTTTACGTCGTGATCGCTTAAAAACCATCACCATTGGTGGCCAAATTGATAACACGATTACCGCGAACCAAGCTTTTAATGAGCTTTTGCCCTGGCTTGAAGCGCAGCAAAAAAACTGGCCATTAACCTATACTTTTGAGCTTGGTGGTGAATATGAAACATCAGGTAAAGCTAATAAATCCATTGGCGAGAAGTTACCTATAGCCGGTTTTATTATTTTGCTGTTACTCATTGCGCAATTTAACTCGGTTAGAAAAGCCTTAATAATCTTATTAACTATTCCGTTGGGCCTCATTGGTGTAACCAGTGGTTTGTTAATAGGTCAATCATTTATTGGCTTTATGACACTACTGGGTATTATTTCATTGGCGGGTATTGTTATTAATAACGCGATTGTTTTATTAGAGCGTATTAAAATAGAGCAGCAGCTACTGCCAGATAATCAATGCCAAGCTATTATCAATGCCACTCAGCAAAGGCTTAGACCGATAGTGCTCACCACAGCAACCACCATATTTGGTCTAATACCGTTATACCTAGGTGGCGGTGAGTTCTGGGAGCCTATGGCGATTGCTATTATCGGCGGTTTGTTGTTTTCTACAGTGTTTACTTTAGGAGTTATTCCCGTGGTTTATGCGGTATTGTTTTCTATTGAAACGCCGACAAAAGCAATGAATGCTTAACTTATTTCTTTAGCGGTGAAACTAAACTATTTTGTGCGTGTCTGCGTAGTGAAATAGCAAAATAGGTCAGGTATACTAAGTGAAATGCCCGCAAATGGTTCATAGACAACATTTGCGGGTTAAACTTTTTTATATCATTGCATGAGTAATTAAATGGCCGTTATTAATTGTCCGGGTTGTTCGAAAAAAATTTCCGACAAAGCGAAAAGCTGCAATCACTGTAACCTTAATTTATCTGGGCTTGATGCCGATAAAATTTCCAGCCTTAATCGAGTTGATTTAATTAATAAAACTCAACGTTTAATGAATTACTCATTTATCGCCATGCTGTTATTTTGTGGTGGCTTCTTATTTATGTTTTGGGATAATGTTGAACTCGGTAGCTGGCAACATAACTTAGCCATGGCCAGTGCTATGCTAGGTTTTGTTATGTATATAATTATTCGCGCCATGTTGCTCTTTACCAAGCGTAAAGCGAACTAGCCTTATTATTCTTGTGAAGCATATAAATAACTATCAATTAATACTACTTAACCCTCGGAATTCTGATGGATTTACTTAATACTATAGACGCTATGTCAAATGACATGTATTTACGCTTAAAATGTGCCGCGGAAACAGGCAAGTGGCCTGAAGGTACTGTAGTTGATAAAGCCCAGCGCGCCACAGCTTTGCAATTAACTATGGCCTACCAAGCTAGACATTTAGAAAATGATCAAATGCTAACCATTGGTCCTGATGGCCATATTGTTGAAAAAAACAAACGCCAGCTTAAAGCTCAATTCTCTAGCTATAAGACGGAAGAAAAACTTAAAAGCTGTAGTAAACCAACACAAGCGGATATCGCTTATTTCAGTAATAATGAGCTGTAAGTATGCAGTTAAACCTTTTTATTATTCTTCAACTGAATGAAACCAAATAAACTATGATTTTCTCCTCTTTTTTTAAAACAAAAGCCAACTGGCAACATAAAGACGCGACGGTACGTATCACCGCCATTAATGATGAGTTATCGGCTAATAACAGCGAACAGCTTGCCATTTTAACGGAACTTATCCAGCAAGATGTCAGTGATTTAGTGCGCCGAGCAGCCTTGATTAAAGTGGCCTCTTTTGATTGTTACCTTGAAGCAAGCCATAAGAACTCCCAAGCTAAGGTAAAACAATTTGCCAGCAAACAAGTACATGACATTTTGGCGACCGATCACAAAATTGTGCTATCGGCTGAGATAAAACAAAGTATATTAGCAAAACAAGCACACAGCCCATTATTGGGTACACCGTTATTAGAAGCATGGCTCGCCCATGAAAAAGACAGTGCAATTATGATTGCGCTTTATCAGCAAATCAGTGCCCGTAAAACCTCTACGCATTTGTTAAGCCATAGTTTTAGTCAAAAACAAAATCCTGACTTTCAAAGCTACTTACTTGAGCAAGTTGATGATGCCAAAGTATTAGAGAAACTGAGTAAAAAGGCCTGTAATGAAGTCTTAGCTCAACAAATTCAAGACAAACTCGCTGCTATCCAAATCGCCATTGAAAAGCCGCTAAAATTAGCCAAAAAAATACAACTTGTTTTAGCGAAATTACAAGCACTAAAAGACGTTGCTGATTATGGCGAGTATAAGAAACGTAAATCAGTGTTAATTCAACAGTGGCAAATATTTGAGCCAGAACTAGCGATTTTTAACGAAGAAGAATTATCAGCTTTTAATGATAAGTACCAAGGCATAATGAGCCATTTGGACAAGCTATTTATCGCCAAAGCTGAAAACTATCAGCAACAAATCATTGCTGATAAATTAGCTCATGATAAACAGCAAGACAAAAAAGACTTTACCCAGCAGCTTAATCACATTAGTCAAGCGATAACAACGGCAGTTTTTTCCAGTGATAATGTTGATGAAGAACAATTTAAAGGGTTACTTGGTCAGTTAACCACAGACATTAATGCCTCGGTACTGAATAAAGACGAGCAACAAGTTTTTATCAAGCAAGTTAACCAATTAACTAAACGTTTAGGTGAAATACCAGAGATTGCTGAATCGGTTAGTCAAGCGACCAATTTAATCTCTAAAATATCGCAACTTACTTTACCTAAGTCATTGAACGAGTTAAATACGCGTCAAGAAACTTACCAAGACTGGTTAAAAGCATGGCGAGTAATTGAGCAAAAAACTGCCGGTATTTTACCTGAGTCTATTGTACAAGCGCAAAAACAAATTGTCAGTACTTGGCAAGGTGGTTTAAAGCCATTACAAAGTCAGCAAAAAGAATTGTTTTTTCAACATAAGAAAAAATTACAAGATATAAAGCGTCTACTTAGCAATGGTAAATACAAAGTTTGCTTTGGTTTATTTAAAGGCGTTAAAGAGACTATTGAGCAACTTTCTGCTCAGCAACAACAACAGTTGCAACGTGATTTTGACCAAGTTAGCGAAAAAATGATCGAGCTGAGCGATTGGGAACATTATATCGCGACACCTCGTAAACAAGAACTAGTTATAGCGGTGCAAGGACTGGTTGAAACGCCACTGGATAATCCTAATGAACAAGCAGCAAAAGTTAAAGAATTCCGCGGTACTTGGAATTCTTTAGGTCATGCCGATGAAGATATTGATAAACAATTAAATGAGCAGTTTAATCAGCTTTGTGAGCAAGCTTTTGCACCTTGTCGATTATTCTATGCGGAGCAAGATAAAATACGTGCACAGCATTTATCGCAACGTCAAAAAATATTAGCGCAAGCTGAGCAACTTGCTAGTGAATTAACGCTTGTTGCTGATATTGAGAATGATCAAGAGATGCCAGTTATTGATTTTAAAAAGCTCGACGGGCAATTAAATACCCTACAACAGCAATGGAATAATGCTGGTGAAGTGGATCGCAATCAATACAAAAAATTACAGCAGCAATTTAAAAATGCAATTGCTCCTATTAAAACCGCTATCAGTACTTTTCATTTAAGTAACAGTGAAGAAAAACAAGCCTTGATCGTTAAAGCACAGCAGTTACTCGCTGGTGATGATGTTTCTGCTGCCATTGAATCAGCTAAACAACTACAACAACAATGGCGTGCAGTAGGCTTTGCTGGCAACCATCAAGAAAATCAGTTGTGGCAACAATTTCGTCAAGTAAACGATGAGTTATTTGCTAAAAGACAAGCATTAAAGTCTGAACAGCAAGCTGCGTTCACAAGTAAACAACAAGCGTTTGATGAACAAGTGCAGGCAATAGAAGAGTCGCTTAATGCTTTGACAGGTCAAGAAGCTGATCTAGTCTCTAATCTAGATACTACTCCAGGAAATAACCAAGCATTAAAAGCTATTGGCCAACAAGCAGAAACCTTACTGCAAGAAGTGATTGCTAATAAGCCAGTTATCAAGGCAGTTGCAGTACGAATTGAAAAAATTATTATGCGAGTAGAGCAATTAATTAACACTAATAACCAAGTTAAGGAACAACAAAGTTGGTCGAACTTGTTTGAGTTAATGTCGGTACAGGCGCCAAATAACCAAGGTGTTGAGGCATTATCAGCATCGAATATGTTTAACAAGCTAAGCAGTTTTTGGCAAAAGCGTTTTCAAGAGCATGTTAAGCTAACCAATCAAGTTGATGGGTGTCGTCGCTTCGATAAAACCTTAGAAATTGAAATACTGGGTAAAAGTGATTCGCCGGTAGAGCTAGCTGAACAGCGTATGAAAGTTCAAGTACAATTAATGCAAGAGCAAATGCTGTCTGGTATCGAGATTGATCTCAGTAAATTACTGGTCGATTGGCTGATGCTAGGTACGCTTACCGAAGGTGACTTACCGTTAATTGCACGCTTAAAAACAATTTATTGCCAATAGATTGCTCTTTAATTTAGCACTTAAATAATAATCAGTTTGCTTCTCATAAATGAGGCAAACTGATTTTTTTTACCAACAAAAATCCAACTCGAATAGAGCAAATAAAAACTACAAAACATTAGTCGTCATTTTAGTTTTACCTGGATAAATCGACTGAAAAACAATCAAATTTATATTTTCTTTACTTGAGATTATGCTCCCAAAACCGTTAATATTAATTGCTTAATACGATTATAATCCGACAAAGACAACTCCTCAAAAACCAACAATCGCCATTGAAACCGATAGGTGTTAGCAACAGTCATATAACAGTATGCTATTGATGCCGTTTTTACTTACAGTGCCATCACGGTTTAGCAACTCCCTAATTTTTAAGCGGTAAAATTTCTTTCCTTCTTTGTAACTAACACGTAATCTAACTATTCATTTACTTTAATAATAATAGTAAGAGAAACAGCTATGTCCGCCTATACCAACCTTATTTAAGGCTGTTTTATGAAAATTATTTATCCAGTACTGTGTGTCTTTTTATTATCATCTTGTGTTTTTACGGTGTGCAAAGAGATTTTGGTGGTGACCCTTCAGCGCCTTGTACTAAAGGCTCTACAAAAGACAATGACCGATGTAAAGCAGAAATTAAAGCCCTTAATACTGAATTGAAAAACACTCACAATGATTGAGAATAGCTAGGCATTACCAGCCAACGCGGCTTACTACCACTAACAATAAATAAGGATGTTTTATGAAGTTTTTACTATCAAGTTTACTCAGCGTGTTATTAACCTTGCCACTTATGGTCAGCGCACAAGAGAAAGCTTTCAACTATGAACAATTTACTCAAGACTATTTCGCTGCCTGGACCAACGTGCAAAAGCCAAATGCTAGCAAGCAAGATTTAGAGTATTATTTATCTTATCTAACCGATGATATCGGTTACCAGCATTTACCTTATGCAAGTGATGACAGTCGTGCTCCTGATGGTAAGGCGCTGATGCGTAAAGGCATGAGTTATTATTTGGGCATACACACCGAGTACCAAGCTAAGTTGACTAATAGTGCCCACGGCAACAATGTCATTATGATTGAATTTACTACCCAAGCAAAAGGTGTACATCCCGATAATGGTCAAGAAATCATTATTAACAACAGTACGTTCGAAGTGCTAGAAATTGAAAAGGGTAAAATATCTGTTATTCGTCATTACAGCAGTTAATGGCTTGATTCATCTACATCAGGAATTTATATGATCAGGGCTGTACAAGAGCAAGATGCTAAAGCCATTAGCGATATTTATAATTATTATATCGCTAATACAGTAATCACTTTTGAAGAAGATATTTTAACGGCAGCAGAGATGCAACGGCGGATCACTAGCGTACTCGCTGCGGATTTACCTTGGCTTATCGTAGCAGACGAGCTTGGGAAAATACTTGGTTATGCCTATGCCAGCAAGTGGCGTGATCGTTTTTCCTATCGTTTCTCTGTTGAAGTTACCGTCTATTTATCACCAGAGCAGAGTGGTAAAGGCCTGGGCACTCAGCTGTATCAAGTATTGTTTACTGAGCTTAAAAGTAGAAACATTCATAGCGTAATTGGCGGTATTACTTTACCCAATGCGGCCAGTGTTGCTGTGCATGAGAAATTCTCTATGGAAAAAGTGGCCCATTTTAAGGAGGTCGGCTTTAAGTTCGAGCAGTGGCTTGATGTCGGTTATTGGCAAGGCACTCTTTAGCCGTTAGCATTAAGCATCTTTTAAGTAACTCTTTTAACTATGACCTTTAAACAGATCTGTGAAAATTAAACCTTGTTCAAGTAACAGTTCAAGTACTAGTTCAATTCGTTCAAGTTATAGCTCATTTATAGCTCATTTATAAAGCTAATTTATGAGTGGCAACAAGGCCTTACAACTCAGCATTTTTATCCTCGCGTAATACAACTTACCATACCTGTTAATCGGCTCAATTCCCTTACAATTCACCAGTGTTTATGATTAAGTACTAGCAGTTATTTAGCTAGTCCAGCTAATACCCGTTTCATTAAGTTCGTCATCTTGTTGTGCACATGAAAAATAAATCTAAGCAGGGCGCTTGATTGACCAATAGCTGTCTATTGGCAATAAGAGCAACGCCGTCTTGGCGTATTTTACCCAGTACAAGTGGCAATAATTTAATGGAGTTGGGTTAAAACATACAATACAAATGTATAAGGTAGTTCTCATTATGTCGAAAATCCTATCGTCAAAAAAGCTCCTGCTCTCAGGTGTAGCACTGAGTGTGCTGTTGGCATTGCCAACTGCTTTTGCCCAATCAAATACAAACATTAACGAAACCAGCACCAGCGAAACTATTGCTAAAGACGTAGCAACAAAATGGTCTGTTAACGAGCCTCAAGGCGAATTTACCACAGCGAACATTGATGTTCGCTCAGGTACTTGGATGAATGTTGACTTAAGTCCTGATGGAAAAACCATTGTTTTTGATTTGCTCGGAGATATTTACACTATGCCAGCCTCTGGCGGTGAAGCTAAAGCATTGATGACAGATATTGCTTGGCAAATGCAACCACGCTTTAGCCCAGATGGTAAATACATTGCCTTTACATCAGATGAAGATGGTGGCGATAACTTATGGATAATGAAAGCCGATGGCAGTGATGCTAAAGCGGTAACCACTGAAACTTTTCGGTTATTAAATAGTCCAGCTTGGTCACCTGATGGTAATTACTTGGTTGGCCGTAAGCACTACACCGGTACGCGCTCTTTAGGTGCTGGTGAAGTGTGGATGTATCATAAGTCGGGTGGCAATGGCGTTATGCTAACCAAACGTCCTAATGAGCAAAAAGATTTAGGTGAACCAGCTTTCTCTCATGATGGTAAGTATGTTTACTTCTCCCAAGATGCCACGCCAGGTAAATCTTTCCATTACTCAAAAGATTCAGTGAAAGGCATTTATAAAATTAAACGCCTAGAACTTGAAACAGGTGAAATTAAAGTCATTGTTTCCGGTAAAGGTGGCGCGATTAGACCAACACTTTCCCCTGATGGTAAGTACTTGGCTTTTATTAGTCGTGATGATTTTCAATCAAACTTATATCTATATGATCTTAAAAGTGGCGCAGAAACCAAGGTTTATGATGGTTTAGATCGTGATATGCAAGAGACATGGGCAATTCATGGTGTTTATCCGACGATGGCTTGGACACCAGAAAGTGATGGTTTAGTCTTCTGGGCCGGCGGTAAAATTAATAAATTATCACTAGACTCGAAAAAATCTAAAGTGATTGAATTTCATGTTAAAACACAAAAGAAAATTCAAACAGCAGTGCGTTTCACGCAAGACTTAGATCAAAAAACCTTTGATACCAAAATGCTACGTGATGTCAAAGTATCACCCAATGGCAAAGTTGCTGTGTTTGAGTCCATGGGCTTGCTTTATACCAAGAGCCTACCAAATGGGAAACCAAAACGCTTAACCAAACAAAAAAGTCAGTTTGAGCTTAACCCAAGTTTCTCACGTGATGGTAAAAAGATTGTTTATGTAAGCTGGGATGATAAAAACTTAGGTCAAGTACGTGTAGTCTCAAGCCGAGGCGGTAAAGGTAAAACTATTACCCGTGAGCCTGGAAAGTATATTGAACCAAGCTTCTCACCTAATGGTAAAACCGTGGTTTATCGTAAAATCAGTGGCGGTTCTATTATCGACCCTATTTGGGGTTTAAATCCAGGTATTTATGCGGTTGCGGCGAAAGGTGGTAAGGCTGAACTGGTTACAGAAAGTGGTTTACGACCACACTTTGGCGCACGCAACGATCGAATTTATGTTACACGCAATGGCAAAACGCCGCATATTGCTCGTATCGATTTAGATGGCCAACATGATACCAAGTTATATCAAGGTAAATTCGCCTCAGAATACCGTGTATCACCAGATGGCAAGTATCTTGCCTTTGCTGAGCGCTTTAAAGTATTTGTTACACCATTGGTAGAACGTGGTGATGTTATTGATATTGGTCCTAAGGCGAAAAACTTACCGGTAGAGCAGTTATCAATACGTGCTGGTGAAGGTATTAACTGGAATGGTAAATCCAATGAGCTTTATTGGAGCCTAGGGGCAGAATTATACCAAGCTTCAGTAAAAGGCCTGTTTGATATCAGCGAAAAAGTTACTGATAGCGATAAAACTAGCGTTAAAGCGAAGGCTAAAGAGACTGAACAATCGGCGAGTGATGTTAAAAACGAAGTCAAAGTGATTAACTTAAGCTACCAGCAAAAAGTTGATATTCCATCGGGTCGTGTTGCCTTTGTTGGCGGTACAGTGATCACTATGGAAGGTGAGCAAGTTATCGAAAATGGCGTTGTGCTAGTAGAAGGTAACAAAATCAAAGCCGTTGGCACTAAAGCACAGGTAAAAATCCCCAGTGATGCCTACATAGTTGATATTACCGGTAAAACCGTTATGCCTGGACTAATTGATGCCCATGCTCATGGCTCACAAGGCAGTAACGAAATTATTCCACAGCAAAACTGGAAAAACTATGCCGGTTTAGCGTTAGGAGTAACAACAATCCATGATCCATCTAACGATACCACTGAATTCTTTGCTGCTAGCGAAATGCAAAAAGCCGGTAAGATAGTCGCCGCCCGTTTATTCTCTACCGGTACAATTTTATATGGTGCTACTATCCCTGGCTATACCTCACATGTTGATAGTCTGGACGATGCTAAATTTCATGTTGAACGTTTAAAAGCCGCGGGTGCATTTAGTGTTAAAAGCTATAACCAACCACGTCGTAATCAACGTCAGCAATTTATTCAAGCCGCACGTGAATTAGAAATGATGGTTGTGCCCGAAGGGGGCTCATTACTGCAACATAATTTAACTATGCTTGTTGACGGTCATACCACCTTAGAACACTCTATTTCTACGGCTAAAATTTATGATGATATCAAACAGTTATGGTCTCAATCTGACATGGCTTACACGCCAACTATGGGTGTTGCTTATGGCGGTATTTCAGGTGAGCATTATTGGTACGATACCGCTAATGTTTGGGAACATCCGCGCTTGAGTAAATATGTGCCAAGTGAGTTTTTAGACCCTCGCTCAATGCGTCGTCCAAAAGCGCCACTGCATCACTATAACCATTTTAATGTCGCCAAAGTGGCAAAAGAGATGCAGGACTTAGGTGTTGAAGTAAACGCTGGTGGTCACGGTCAACGTGAAGGTTTAGCCATGCACTGGGAAATGTGGATGATGGCGCAGGGTGGTATGACACCACTGCAAGCTATTCGTACTGCCACTATTTCACCAGCAAGAACTCTTGGTTTAGATAAAGCTCTGGGCTCATTAACAGTGGGTAAACTTGCCGATATGATTGTTATTGACGGTGATGTTAGTAAAGACATTCGCTTAAGTGACAAAGTTACCCATACCATGGTGAATGGCCGTTTATATAACGCTGAAACCATGAATGAAATTGGTAACTATGATAACAAACGTGAAAAATTCTACTTTGAAGACAAGTAA
>NZ_JABSOV010000103.1 GCF_013215345.1 Colwellia sp.
CATCGGTAGCACTGGGTTTAATTAATTTAAATAATGGCGAGAATTTATCAAAGTTTTGTAAAATTTCTTGCGCGCGTAAGCTGCCAGTTTCGTTAAAATGTTTATCGATAATGCCACGTAAATGTTCTTGATGAATGGCTAAGTCGCCCATCCCTAACATTTCAATGGATTCTTTATTCAAACGAATATCTAAATCACCAGTTTCATCTAAGACATAAGCAAAACCACCGGTCATGCCTGCGCCAAAGTTAACACCAACATCGCCAATAATCGTGACAATACCACCAGTCATGTATTCACATGCGTGATCACCGGTGCCTTCAATAACGGCAAGACAACCTGAGTTACGCACCGCAAAACGTTCTCCTGCACGTCCTGCAGCGTATAATTTTCCGCCCGTTGCTCCGTATAAACAAGTATTACCCATAATAGGAGTTTGATGGCTTAAATAATCAACACCGACAGGTGCTTTGATAGTTAATTGACCACCAGCCATGCCTTTACCTACATAATCGTTGGCATCACCAGTTAAGATCATGTTTAATCCACCAGCATTCCAAACACCAAAACTTTGTCCGGCAGTGCCAGATAAATGTAAGGTGATAGGCGCAGGTGCCATGCCTTGATCGCCATGTTGGCGAGCAATTTCGCCGGAAAGCATTGCACCGACAGAACGATCGGTATTTTGAATGTTAAATCTATATTCGCCACCTTTACTGTGAGCCACCGCATCACTTGCAGCACTCAAGATTTTCTTATTCAACTCACCTTCATCAAAAGCGGTGTTTTCTTCAGTTTTATATAATGCAGTGTTGTCACCCGCAATAACTGGCGCGATAATAGGTGATAAATCAAGCTTTTGTTGCTTAGCACTAACGCCTTCAATTTGTGATAATAAATCAACACGACCAATCAACGCCGTTAAACTTTCAACGCCTAAACGCGCTAATATTTCACGGACATCACGAGCAATAAATTTAAAATAATTCATTACTTGCTCAGGCATACCTTTAAAGAATTCGTCTCGCAGTACTTGCTCTTGTGTGGCAACACCGGTAGCACAGTTATTTAAGTGACAAATCCGCAAGAATTTACACCCTAAAGCCACCATAGGTGCGGTACCAAAACCAAAGCTTTCAGCGCCTAAAATAGCGGCTTTAACAATGTCGGTACCTGTCTTTAAACCGCCATCAACCTGTAAACGTACTTTATGACGTAAACCATTGGTCACTAAGGCTTGTTGCGCTTCAGCTAGACCTAGCTCCCATGGACAACCGGCATATTTAACCGAGGTCAATGGACTAGCAGCGGTGCCACCGTCATAACCCGATATGGTAATAAAGTCAGCGTAAGCTTTAGCAACACCGGCAGCAATAGTACCAACGCCTGGGCCGGAGACTAATTTAACTGAAATAACCGCTTTTGGATTTACTTGTTTTAAATCAAAAATTAGCTGTGCTAAATCTTCAATAGAATAAATGTCGTGATGTGGCGGCGGTGATATTAAAGTCACTCCTGGTACTGAATAGCGTAATTTTGCAATTAACGGTGATACTTTATCACCAGGTAATTGGCCACCTTCACCGGGTTTTGCTCCTTGCGCGACTTTAATTTGCAATACATCAGCATTCACTAAGTAATGTGGCGTAACACCAAAACGACCGGAAGCAATTTGTTTGATACGAGAGTTTTTTACGGTACCAAAACGGCGTTCATCTTCACCGCCTTCACCTGAGTTTGAACTACCGCCTAAACGATTCATGGCGATGGCTAGCGCTTCATGTGCTTCTGGGCTCAATGCACCAATTGACATAGCCGCGCTATCGAAGCGTTTAAACATTTCACTTTCTGGTTCGACTTGCTCAAGCGGTATGGGCGTACAATCATCTTTGAGTTTCAGTAAATCACGAAGAGTAGCAATAGGGCGTTGATCTACTTCATCAGCAAATTTTCGGTAGTCGCTATAATTACCGGTATTTACTGCGCGTTGTAAATGGTTAACGACGTCGGGATTGTATGAATGATACTCACCATCGTGCACATATTTTAATAAACCACCATGAGACATTTTTTTATGAGCTAAAAATGCGTTACGCGCTAAATTAATACCGTCTTGCTCGATATCGCTAAAGTCAGCGCCTTTAATACGGCTAGGTAAGTCGCTAAAACACAACTGCATAATGTTATCGTTAAGGCCGATGATTTCGAATAAACCGGCACAGCGATAACTGGCAATAGTGGAAATACCCATTTTAGAGAGTATTTTCAATAGGCCTTTGTTAATCCCTTCTCGGTAGCTAACAATAGCGTCACGGGCAGTCATTTCTATTTGCCCTTGTGTGACTAACTGCTCGATAGTTTCAAAGGCTAAATACGGATAAATTGCCGTTGCGCCTAAACCTAATAATACTGCATATTGATGAGAGTCTCGTACTGAACCCGTCTCAACAATAATGTTGGAGTCACAACGTAATTGCTCATCCACTAAACGTTTTTGCACAGCGCCAACAATCATAGCGGCGGGGATCACTAATAAATCAGGCGCAATATTTCTATCTGAGAATACTAAAATAACGGTGTTTTTATTACGTACCAAATCAACGGCTTGATCACAAAGACGAATAATTGCTGCTTCTAAACCTTCTGTACGTTCATAATGCAATGACAAAGTATCAGAGCGATAATGTTCTGGATCTAATTCACGTAACTGTTTTAACCCGGTATACATAAGTACCGGGGTAGAAAATAGAATCCGATCGGCATGGCCTGAGGTTTCGTTAAAAACATTATGCTCACGACCAATACAGGTGCCGAGTGACATAACATAACGCTCACGCAAAGGATCAATTGGCGGGTTAGTTACTTGGGCAAACTGCTGACGAAAATAGTCATATAAGGTGCGGCTTTTACTTGATAGCACCGCCATCGGGGTATCGTCACCCATTGAGCCGGTAGCTTCTTGACCATTTTCCGCTAATGTTCTGATCACTTGCTGAATTTCTTCATAACTGTAATTAAACATTTTGTGATACTGAGCCATTTCTTTATCAGTAAATGCGCGGGTACCAATTAAATTTGCTTCCAGTTCATCAAACGGTACTAAGCGACGGATGTTTTTATCTAACCACTCACGATATGGATGACGCTCTTTTAAGTCATTATCAATATCGGCTGAATGAAAAATTTTACCGGTATAGGTATCAATGGCGAGCATTTCACCGGGGCCGACACGACCTTTTTCTACCACTTCATCTTCGCTGTAATCCCAAATACCGACTTCTGAGGCAAGGGTAATAAAACCATTACGAGTAATAACGTAACGGGCAGGGCGCAAACCGTTTCTATCTAGGTTACAGGCAACATGACGACCATTGGTCATTACTACGCCTGCAGGGCCATCCCATGGTTCCATGTGCATAGAGTTAAATTCATAAAAAGCACGTAAGTCATCGTCCATTAACGGACTATTTTGCCATGCGGGTGGCATTAATAAACGCATAGCACGGTATAAATCCATACCACCGGCTAAAAATAGCTCAAGCATATTATCTAATGACGATGAGTCTGAGCCGGTTTGGCCGACAAAAGGTGCTGCATCATGTAAATCAGGTAATAACGGCGATTTAAAGCGGTATGTACGCGCACGTGCCCATTGGCGATTACCATTGATGGTATTAATCTCACCATTATGTGCCAGATAGCGGAAAGGTTGTGCTAAATGCCATTCTGGTGAAGTATTGGTAGAAAAGCGCTGATGGAAAACACAGATAGCGCTTTGCATGCGAATATCAGCTAGATCTAAATAAAAATTTGCCAAATCTTTTGGCATCATTAGACCTTTATAAATAGTGACCAAGCAAGACAAACTCGCCACATAAAACTTTTCGTCGGTAATACGTTTTTCAGCACGACGACGTGCCATATATAAGCGACGTTCTAAGTCGCGATTACGCCAACCTGGAGGCGCATCAACAAATATTTGTTCAATATTGGGTAAGTTGCCTTGGGCTATTTCCCCTAGTACAGAGCTATCGACCGGTACTGTTCGCCAGCCAACTAAAGTTAAACTCTCATTGGCTAACTCTTCTTCTAATACTTTTTTACAGAGTGCAGCTTCAATCGGATCAGTACTGAGGAAAATCATGCCTACAGCATATTTTTTACCTAGCTTCCAGTTATTGTCTGCGGCTACGGCGCGAAAGAAGCTATCTGGTTTTTGTAATAATAAGCCACAGCCGTCACCTGTTTTACCATCACTGGCGATACCACCACGATGTTGCATACGATCTAAAGCGGAAATAGCGGTCTTAATTAGTTTGTGACTGGTTTCACCGTGTTGATGGGCAATTAAACCAAAACCACAGTTGTCTTTTTGGACGCTATGATCATAAAGCTGCATGTTTTTCTCCTAATAATAAGCCAACTTACTCACAGGACAGACAAAGAAGAATAAAGACATGGAAAAAATGCATAAATACTCCTCTTATTAAGTAAGTGGACATTCAACATTACTCAGTTATAGGGCAAACGTCAATTAAAATAGAGCTTTTGCTCGTAATTAATTTACATGTTTTTACTATTTTGTAATCGAATAATGAAATCAAGTATTTGTATCTAATTGTTTAATAAGGCTATGTTGTTTTGTTGATGTGTTTAGTCTTTCATATAGTGAAATTTTATGAAATAAAATTACATTGTGGTGGGCTTTATAGTGTGTGGTTATATTCAATATTTATGCAGTTTATGGTCTGTTTTGTTGTTAACGCAAAAATAGCAGTAATAAAAACAAAAAAAGCCAATAGTGATATCACTATTGGCTTTTAGCATGTTGAAAGGGGTTGGTTATAGCCTAAGGCTGATAGCCGCCCTCGATGCCCTTGGTAGTGATACTTACAGCGTCGTGAGCATGCAGTGACTCTAGGTGATTGATGCGTAACCAGAAGTCATCGAAACTATCTATTTGATTGATACTGTATTGTAAGCGACGTGCGGCGTCTTCACAAAACATTAGGTTTTGGCCATTAAGACGAGCAAACTCTTGTTCATCTTCGCGCTTAACTGCTGCTTGTACTGGTGTTTTCAATGAGTTTTCAATAAGGTCAACTAACTCAGTAATAGGGAAATCATTAACACTTGAGTTAAGCTTCACCTTTACTTCCGCAACTGAGCGTTGTGAATGTGGTGTGGCGACAATACCGTCAGTGCTGCCAAGCCAATCATGAACATCGGTTAAGGCAAATTCACTTTGTTGAGCAAACTTATCGTGGAAGGCTTTTTGTATTAATTGACGAGCTAAGGCAGCAGAGCAAGGACAAGTTGATGAATAGGGGACATCAACGGTTAACTCTATTGTGAGTTTACCTTTATTTAAGTAACCAGTAAGTGTTACTGGATAGGCTTTCCAGCCTTCTTTGCCGCTAATCAATGACTTTCTGCGTAAGTGATATTCAAAGTTAAATTGCACTTTAGCTTGATCACTTAACTCTTGATGACTACTAATAAAGCCATCAAGTAAGCTGACTAAGCTTTGATAATTAAGCACATTACTGGTAGATAACTCATCGATAAGTAAGTAAAGGCGAGACATATGTATACCTTTAGCTTGTGCGTCTTTTAAATTGACGAAGGCATCTATATGAGCTGAGACCATACGCTCGCCTTGGTCTTTTGAAGCGACCATAATAGGCATTTCAATGTTACTCATGCCGACCCAGTCAAGTGTACCTTCGGTTTGAGCTGTTGTATGGTTGGCGATATCTGGCATTGATGTCGTCATTTCGACTCCACTTTAAAACGATAGTTATTAACTAAACTCCGAGGGTATTTTTGAAATAAATACGAAGAGTAGATCTAAGGGCGCATATTCTAGCTTATTTTTTAATGGTAATCATTATTGTTGTTGCTCTCTAGCTAAAAAACAGCCAGGACTGATGCCTTTTCTTCTATTTTTCAATAAGTTTGTTTGAGTTATATTACTGCGTTAATATAGGGCTACTCGTTATTATTTGCCCCAAAAGGTGTGTCTGTGGAAACTGAGCAATCAAGTCATTACTTAGATATAGAGTTACTTCAAGGCTATTTAGACAGCTTGGGTAAACCTATTGTTGAACAGATGTTTGCTTTATATTGTCAGCAGGTAGAGATTTATCTTAATGATATTGAAAGTGCGCAAGTGCATAATTCACTTGTTGGTTGGCAAGAGCATTGTCACAAAATGAAAGGTGCAGCAGCCAGTGTTGGTATGTACAAATTACATGGCCAGTTAAAATTATTAGAGCACACCGATGAGTCACAGCAACAAAAATTTGTTTTATTAACCGAGTTAAAGTTGGCAAATGAACAAGCAATGCTTGCTTTCAAAGATTGGTTGGCAAGTCATTAGTAATACCAACTCCATTAAATTATTGCCCACTTGTGCTGGTTAAAATACTCCAAGGCAGCGTTACTCTCAATCCCAATAGCCAGCTATTGGTCAATCGAGCGCCTTGCTTTGATTTGTTTTTACTGCGCACAACAAGATCATAAACTTAATGGAATTGGTATAATAGAGAAATTACAGAGAGGGTTGCAATTCAGCAGCCCTTTTCTTAATTATTGAAATGATGGCTGCTTACATAATTTTACTTAACTTAACTTAACTTAATTTAGTTAAACGGCTCTTAATCTAGTGCACCGACAAAACGATAACCTTCACCATGAATGGTGTTAATAAGCTCAGGAGTACTTTTATTCATTTCAAAGTGTTTACGCAAGCGTCTTATGGTGACATCAACCGTACGGTCATTGGAGCGTAAATCTCTACCGGTCATTTCTTTAATGAGTTGTTGGCGAGTAATAATTTTACCAGCATTTTTTATAAGTAAGCTTAATGCTCGGTATTCACCGCGAGGAATAGCAATAACCTCACCGTCTGGGCTAGTCATTTGTCTGGAATTACCATCCAAAGTCCACTGATTGAAACTAACCACGCTTTGCACCGTTTCCGTATTTGATTGACCAATGCGACTTAAAATATTTCGCGCTCTGATAGTCAATTCACGAGGATTGAATGGTTTAGTTAAATAATCATCAGCACCAATTTCTAAACCAAGTATTTTATCAATATCGCTATCTCGACCCGTTAGGAAAATCAAACCTAAGTCTTTATTGGCGGTTAATTCTCGTGCTAATAACAAGCCATTTTTTCCAGGTAAATTAATATCCATAATGACTAGGTTGATGGTATTTAGTTTCAGCTGCTCAGCCATACTATCGCCATCAACAGCTTCGAAAACAATGTAACCTTCAGCTTCAAATAAATTGCGTAAGTTAAAGCGGGTGACATCTTCATCTTCTACAACTAAGATTTGATAAGTTTGCATAGTGGAATTTACCTAATATTTTAAATGGCTATTGTGATTATTATTTTTTAATGGGTAGAACTGGTGTAATCTGATTACATATATTTAACTATTTACATTTATTTAACTATTTTAGTCAAGTGAAAATGAAAAAACAATTTTTAAAGGCTTTTATTTCATTCACTTGCTGCCAACTCCACGGGAAAGGTGATATCAAAACTCACGCCCCGCTCTTCTTCTTCCTCAAGAGTAATATGACCATCTAGTGCCTGAGTTACTAGGTTATATACTAAATGCATACCTAGTCCACTGCCACCACTACCACGCTTGGTAGTGGTAAATGGGTCGAAAATTTTGGCTTTTATTGATTCATCAATACCATTACCATCATCACGATAATTAATATGTAATTGATCGCTTAAGTTCATAATGTTGATGGTAATTGTACCATTATCAAGGCCATCAAAAGCATGAAAAATTGAATTAAGGATTAAGTTTATTAATATTTGATTGATGGGACCTGGTTTACTGGTGATGTATAACTCTTCAGGGCAGTTTACTTTGACATTAACATTAGCTGATTCGATTTTTGCTGATATTGTCAATAATACTTCGTCAACTAGGCCACTGACATTAAATGTTCTACTCTCTGCACTTGATTGATCTACTGCAACTTTTTTAAAGCTTGATATTAGCTTAGCGGCACGCTCTAAATTTCGGAATATAATAGCAACATTTTCATCACTATCAGTTAGGAATTTCTTTAGTTGGCTAGATTTTAGTGTTTGATTATCAAAGGCCATTTTGATTTCACTTAGTTTATCTGCCAATAAACTCGAAGCAGTAACACCTAAACCTATTGGTGTGTTTACTTCATGAGCAATACCGGCAACCATATCACCAAGGGAAGCCATTTTTTCTGTTTCAACTAATTGATCTTGGAATTCGTGTAATTTCTCTAATGTTGATAATAACTCTTGATTTGACTCTTTTAATGCGTCTGTTCTGGCACTGAGTCTGTTTTCCAGCGCTTGATTTTTGGACTCTACATGTTCTTGCTCTTCGACAAAGTTACTCACATGTTTGTCGGTGCGCAATAATAATACGTTGATACTTTTAGTTAAAATATCAAGCTCCTTATAGGGCTGCCTCGTTAATTGAGTCTGATAATTTCTACTTTGAGATATTTTACTTATATCATCAATGAGCTTGACCATGGGTTGAGTGGTTGTTCTAAAAAGCCATTGGGAAACGGCAAAGGCAAGCATCAAGGTTAAAACTAAGAAGGCCAAAGTCATATAAGTTAATTTTCTAATAAAGCTCTGTTTTTCAAGGAGGCTTGATTGGATAAATAAGTAGCCTAAAGTCTGCTGCCCTTGGCTAATTTTAACGATGAGCTCTAGGTGATTATTTTGGTATTGAATGGTACTCAATTGTGATATCTGGTCGATTTTATTACTAATTGCTGGAAACCTATGGTTTTTATTATAGCTAGTGAAATACTCAACACTGCCATCTTCATTTAATCGATAGACATGAATATGGTTAATAATTGGCGTGGTGATTAATTCTTTAAGTTCTTCTTTTAGTTTTACTTGGCTAACGTCATTGTCACTTTCTAGAAATCGGCTACTATTCTTAGCTAATATATTTGCCCAAGCACGTGTTTCACTGGCAATGGTTTCATCACCCTCTTTATCAACCATATTAATTATGCTTATCGCAGCAATAAGTACAGTAATGGAACTTAACGCCATAATACTTCGTACTAAGCGACTATGCAGTGACATCTTTTGAGTTGCTTTTGCCATGGTAACCAATTAATTAACTTCTATTACTTTGATGATAGCTGAGCTTGGTAAATAGTAAACCCTTTGCCTTTTGCTATAACACGGGTATTGCCTATATGTGCTTGCATGATGGGTTGATATCGTAAAAAACTATTGGCAACTATGGTTATGCTGCCCTGCTTGTTAAGTTGCTTGTTTATTCCAGCTAAAAAGTCTTCGCTGGCTTCATAGTGCGTTTTGACACCTTGATGAAAAGGAGGATTCGAAACAACGTGTTGATACTTTTCGCTAACATCAGATAAGCTATTGGAAGGGAACACCTGACCCGATAAGCCGTTTAAAGCTAAACTCTCTTGTGCTGAAGTCAACGCTAAGGCGCTTACATCAAGTAGATACAATTTAGTGTCGATATGTTTCTTGCCGATGAAGCAGCTAATAACGCCTGCCCCGCAGCCAAAATCAAGAACTTTCCCTGACATTTTGTCGGGTAAATTACTCAATAATAAAGCCGTACCGGTATCAAGTTTTTGTTGGCTGAATACGCCAGGTAGTGAGGCGATTGTTAGTTCAACTCCTTCAACAGTGATCTGATATTTTTTAAACCAATCTTGTAAGTTAAAGACGACAGATAATTTTTCTGGCTGAAACAAGCCGGCAAAAAGCAGACAGTGACGTGCAGCATCGACTTTCTGACAACAACTCAGTAGGTCTTTGGTTAATTTAGGCGCGGACTGAATGCCACCTTTTTTCTCGCCAACCAGTAATATCTTTGTGGTTTCATTTATGCAATGAGCAATCATAGCTAGGGTGAAAGTTAATTCAGCCTTACTTTTAGGGAAAGCTATTATAACAAGGTCATGACAAGTCTTTGTTTGATAAGTACTGGCGAACGTTGCATGAATACCTTGTCTCTTTGCTCCGTCATTTTTTTTGGTAATTGCCTGATAATCGATATAATTAGTATTAAAGCAATGAATACTCTCTGGCTTATTTAGTGCAATAAGTGCATCAATAAAGCCATCCTCAGGTAAGTTAATCAATAATGGTGCTTCAGCAATAAGTAATTCACTATTACGTAATAAAACTTGGCTAGGATTCGACAAAGACATAGGGCAATAAACAGAGAAAGAATAAAGGTTATATTCTACGGTAAATTAGTATAAGGGAATAGGGATATTTACTGGAAGTTAATTGTACCAAGGTAAAAAAAATGCTTAAATAGCAAATGTCCCTAATTCCTATTTAGTGGTTAATCAACTAACCGCTAAATATTAATAGGGCCAGAAGAGGAGCGTTAACCAGGTAATTACCGTTGTTTTGTTTGTATGGTGTTTTTTAATACAGTCAAAAACAGAGATCAAACTCTGTAGAGGGTAATGAGGGGGATTAACGCCGAGATAGATGGCTATTTGATTGGCTGTTTATCGGTTGTTTACTTTATACCTTATAGAGTAGTGGGCTGAATCCCAACAACTGTCACTTTGAATAATAGCCATATTGGTTGTTTAAGTGGGGAGCTTCTGGCCTGTTGCATATTAGCCTAAATGCCAGCCCCGCTGTTGTTATGCTCTTCTTTGTAATCGCCCAGTCCTCCGCACTATGTATTTAGTTTATTAATCCGGCATATTTACGCCTGTTTTGATAATGCTGGTACTCAATATTTTTCTATAGACTTTTTTATCAGATAAGCGGAGTAATAAATGAACTGGCAAGATGTATTAGCACAGTTAGAATCAGGTAGTTTACGAGCGGCAAACCAAGATGAAGCCGGTAACTGGCATGCCAACATTGAAGTGAAACAAGGTATTTTAGCGGCTTTTAAAGCTGGAAAAAACGTTGCCTTTGATGATAATTACCAAGGCTTTGTTGATAAACACAACTTACCTGCTCGTCAGTTTTCACCAGAAGACGGTGTTCGATTAGTACCTGGTGGCTCATCAGTGCGTGCTGGCGCCTATGTTGCTGAAGGCGTTATTATTATGCCACCTGCTTACATCAATGTTGGTGCCTTTGTCGATACTGGTACTATGATTGATAGCCATGCTTTAATTGGCTCATGTGCGCAAATAGGAAAAAATGTACACGTGTCAGCTGCCGTACAAATTGGCGGAGTATTAGAGCCAATAGGGGCTAGCCCGGTAATTATTGAAGACGATGCTTTTTTAAGTGCGGGTGTTGTTGTTGTTGAGGGTATTGTTGTTAAAAAAGGTGCGGTATTAGCACCGGGCGTATCTCTGTCTAAGTCAGTGCCTGTTTATGATTGCGTAAACCAAGTTATGCGTGAAAAGGGTGCTGAAATTCCTGAGCGTGCTGTGGTTGTACCTGGTACTCGTCCTGTTAAAGGTGAGTGGGCACAAGCGCAAGGTTTAAGCATGGCTTGTGCACTTATAGTAAAATACCGCGATGAGAAAAGCGATGCTTCCCTAGAGTTAGAATCTATTTTACGTTAATTATTCACCTTGTCGCTGTAAGGTCCAAACTAGGCATCAAAAGTACTCATTGATATTCATCAACTCCGTGCTTTTTCTTTTAGTTTGAGCCTTACAACTTAAAGCTGAATAATTAATATCTGATTTTACCCCTGATATAAATTCCTAACGTCTTAACACCTAAAAGAACATTTATCATGACGACACCCACTTGGTTTGACACCACTATTGAAAACGCGCTAATCAACCATAAATCGCCTGGCGATGAACATGGTTATTTTGTCTATCAACTTGAGGTGCTCAAAGCGCATTTGGCTAGCTTGCAGCAACAAGATGTTATTAAATTATGGTTTGCTGTTAAAGCTAATCCGCTATCCAAAATTATTCAAACCTTAGATGGTGCTGGCTTTGATTTTGATGTCGCTAGTGCGGGTGAGTTAACGCAAGTATTAGCGCAGGGAATAGATCCAAGCAGAGTGTTAAATACTGGTCCAGCTAAATCAAAGAAACAAATAAGTTCTTTTGTAAAGCAGGGAGTACGGACCTTTGTCGTTGAGAGTATAAATCAACTGAACTGGTTACATGAAGTCGTGCTGGAGCAAGAGTTGTCATCAGCTGAGACTGACATGCCAAAAGTGCTACTTAGAGTACAGCTGCAATGGCATGAGGGTGAGAAAAACCCTTTGGGTGGCAATAGCTTAACGCCTTTTGGTCTATCAGTGTCTGAGTGGCAGAATATTCATGTAGATAATTATCCAGCCTTGGATCTTTGTGGTTTACATATTTTCCAATGGGGAAATATGCTCAGTAATGAAAAAATGTTTTCATTATGGTCGCAGATGATACCGCCGTTAACTGAGTTAGCGACCAGCATTGGCATGAAGCTAAAAGTGCTAGATTTAGGTGGTGGTTTAGGTATTGATTATTTAGGCGCAGGGCAAACTTTGTCTTGGCCGCAAGTTATTGAAGATTTAGCCATCATCAAAGAAAAAGCTGGCGTAGAGGAATTGTGGCTGGAATTAGGGCGTTTTGCTGTTGCTGAGTGTGGCTATTATGTTGTGCCAGTAGTAGATAGAAAAATGAATTATGACCAAGAGCAGTTGGTGCTAGCTGCAGGCATCAATCATTTACTACGCCCTGCGATCACCGAGCAACCTTTCCCTGTACAAATACTACGCGAAGGTTTTACAAGTGAGAATGCCACTATGCAGGCTTTTGCTCTTCATGGTCCCTTATGTACTAGCATGGATAAACTCGGGCATTTTGATTTACCTAGCGATATTGCTGTTGGTGAGCAGTTAGTCTTTGGTTATTGCGGCGCTTATGGCTTTACTGAAAGTATGCCATTTTTCTTATGTCATGAATTAGCTGCCGAGTACGTTTATCAAAATGGCAGTCTTATTCAAGTGAGAGCTGCTCAGCCAGCTTCATCATATTTGGCATAGTTACGGAATAGTTAAGGAAAGATGATGAATAAATTTACCAAAGAAGTTATGTCAGTGGGCGAAATGGCCAGTGGTGCTATACTCACTGTGCCGGTATATGCCTTTAAAGTTGAAAAAAACACTGGTGCCAACACTGGTCCCAATGTTTATATACAGGCAAATATGCATGGTGCGGAAGTACAAGGTAACGCGGTAATTTTCCAATTACTTGAACTACTACAGCACTGTAAATTACAAGGTAATATTACTTTAGTGCCTTATGCAAATCCCGTTGCTTGTAATCACAAAAATGGAGAGTATACCTTAGGGCGTTTTGATCCTATCACTGGGGTAAACTGGAATCGTATGTACCACTTTGATGAAAATGTGATTGAGCCTTTCGCGCAACAATATTTAGATGCCAGCGAAGACGATATAAAGGCTAAATTTCAACAATTATTACTTGATGAAGTTGAGAGCAAGTTAGAACAGAATACCTGGGGGCTCACTACGGGGCAACGCATTGCCTATCAATTGCAGCGTCTTGC
>NZ_JABSOV010000104.1 GCF_013215345.1 Colwellia sp.
GTCTTTGGCATTTTTTTCAATTCGGTCACTGACCACTAGCCACAAACATTGGCATTGCCAATAATTATCTCTGTTATCTGTAGCACTGGCTAGGTATTTTACTAAGGCTAATAATATATCGTTACTGGTAACGACAATACAGTTAATTTGTTGAGCTCGCCATTGCTCAGCGATATTTATCGGTAATGTTCGCCATACACGTTGGTAACTCTCGATATAACTAACCTTAGCACCGCGTTGCCTTAAACTCTTGGCAATATGTTCTCGTCCACCATTTCCGCGAAAAATCACTACTGCCTTACCACTAACATTAGCCAGTTTAGGCAAATTCAATAAACCTTCGCTGTGCTCTTGCTGAGAAGGGGGCGTTATAACACCAGTAATACCTATTGCTTTTAGCGCTTTTTGCGTGGCATTACCGACAGCAAAATAGCTGTGTTGTTGGCTTTCTCTAAGAGAATAGCAGGCGTGAGCAAATTCAACGGCGGCAACACTAACAAAGATCAGTATATCAGCGTGTTGTAGCACTGTGGCTATGTCGTTAGCGCTGGCATTGCTTTGGTAATCGAATAGGGTTTGGCTGGTATTGGCTATGCCTTGTTGATCAAGTAACAAGGAGAGTTGTTGGGCTTTAGCTTTGGGCCTAGTAATTAAGACCTTGAGTGGCTTACTTGGCATAAGTAAAGCTGGCTCAGATGTAGGCGTCTCAAGTGCGGTCACTTGAGACGCTGCTTTTATTTTTGGCGTAACGGTTTTAGCTATTTTCGTCATTATTATCTGAATAAACTTGCTGTAAAATTTTATCTGCGCCACGGCTAAGTAACTCTTGCGCAAGTTTATTACCAAGCGCTTCACCTTCGGAAACTGGGCCGGTGATGTCACTTTCAATCATTTCACTACCGTCAACCGCACCGACTAAACCACGCAAGTGGATTTCTTTGCCATCAGCTGAAATGACACCGTAGCTAGCAATAGGTACCTGACAACCACCTTCAAGGGCTTTATTCATGGCGCGTTCTGCTAAAACACGAATACGGGTAGTTGCACATTCTAATGGTGCTAATAAGGCTTTAATAGTTTCATCATCGTTGCGGCACTCAATGCCTACAGCGCCTTGGCCATTTGCCGGTAGCATTTCTTCTGGTTCGATAAACTGGGCAATACGCTCAGGCATTTCTAAACGAATTAAGCCAGCAGCCGCTAAGATGATGGCATCGTATTGACCTTCGTCTAGTTTTCTTAAGCGGGTGTTTACATTGCCACGTAAATCACGAATATCTAAATCGGGACGGCTGGCTTTCAATTGACACTGACGACGTAAGCTTGAGGTGCCAACAATAGCGCCTTGCGGTAAATCGGCTAATGTTTTGATGGTATTAGAAACAAAAGCATCGCGGGGATCTTCACGCGGACATATCACTTCTAATCCTAAGCCTTCTGGGAAATCTACCGGAACATCTTTCATTGAATGAACAGCGATATCAGCACGACCGTCAAGCATTGCTACTTCAAGCTCTTTAACAAACAAGCCTTTACCACCGACCTTGGCTAATGGCGTGTCTAAAATGATATCGCCTTTAGTTGTCATAGGTACTAGTTCAACGTTAATGCCGGCATGAAAATGCTCAAGTTGAGCTTTAACATATTCAGCTTGCCATAAGGCGAGAGCGCTTTTGCGGGTGGCAATTCGTACTGTAGTGTTAGTCATTCAATTTATCCAAATCTATAAAGGTGATACCAATAAAATTAACTATGTGATCTATTTAAATGGTCTAAATAGTCAATAACATCGTTGCTTTCAATCCCAATAGCCAGCTATTGCTCAATCAAGCGCCTTGTTCTTGAAAATTTATCTTTATTAAAATTTGATCCATTAATTAAGGTCATTGGTATTATTGCGCAGAAAGCGTTAATTCAGTTTCAGCTTGCTTGCTGACAGCCTTTGATAAAAACTGCCAAAACTCATCGCCACTGCGCTTATCTGTCCAACTCTCGTTGTTAAAGGTAAAGTGGTGACCATTGAATTTTGTTGCTACCCATATTTCATGTAAGGGTGCTTGCTTGTTTATTATCACTTTGCTGGTATTTAAAAAAGTTAGGGTTAATAGTCCGCCAACTCCTTCGTAATCTATATCGACACCAGAGTCTTCAATCGCTTCTTCTATCGCGAGAAGAAGTTCATCGGCGATCAAGTTGTATTGGCTATCGTTCATTGCCTATCCTTTAAATATCATTATTTGTCTAAGTGAGTATTATTGTAGAGAAGCATGTGAGTATAATAGCAATCAGACAAAATAAATATAGATACAGCGCGGTTAAGTTAGGCTAAAAAGCTTGATTTAAACGACTTTCATGGCAAAAAAACATCATGCGTACCAATAGACTCAGATACCTACAACAAAAGTTACATCGTACTTTACATATCAAATCGATTTTACTGGCTATACTCGGCGCTATTTTGTTATCAGCATGTGGTATTAAAGGTGACTTGTATCAAACTCCTGAGCAAGTAATTACCGAACAAAATACCGAGCAAGATAAAATAACAAAACAGCGTGATGAAAGCCAAGAGAAACCAGTAACAACGCTCGATGGAGCAGAGAAAAATTCAGCTGTTCAGCAGCCGATAGCACAAGCTACTATTCCCGCAGTTAAACAGTCAACAGAGCAAATTAAAGAGTAATCCTAATGTTAGTCAATTTTTCTAAAATGCATGGTTTAGGTAATGACTTTTTAGTGCTTGATAATGTCACGCAAAACGTTTTTTTATCGCCAGAACAAATCGCTAAATTTGCTGACAGAAACTTCGGTGTCGGTTTTGATCAACTGTTAGTGGTTGAACCTCCCTATGATCCAGATTTAGACTTTCATTACCGTATTTATAATGCCGATGGTAGTGAAGTAGGACAGTGTGGTAATGGTGCGCGCTGTTTTGCCAAATTTGTTCGTATGAAAGGTTTATGTAATAAACATAAAATTAAAGTCTCGACCAGTACCGGCAAGATGAATCTACATATAGAGCGAGATGGTAATATTTCCGTTACCATGCCAGTGCCACAATTTGAACCGAAACAAATCCCTTTTAATGCCCAGAAAATGGAAGGTACTTATATTCTGCGTAGTGAAAGTGAAACTGTTTTATGTGGCGTGGTATCAATGGGTAATCCACATTGTGTCGTTACCGTTGATAATGTAGCTGAAGCGAAAGTTGCCTCACTCGGCCAAGAATTATCAACCCATGAACGTTTCCCCAAAGATGCCAATGTCGGCTTTATGGAAATAGTCTCACCTAATTATATTAAATTAAGAGTCTATGAGCGCGGCGCAGCAGAAACTTTAGCTTGTGGTAGTGGTGCTTGTGCGGCGGTTGTTGTTGGCTATATGCAGAAAAAACTAGCCAAACAAGTAACCGTAGAGTTGCCTGGTGGTAAGTTACGCATATTTTGGCAAGGACCGGGTCACCCGGTGAAAATGTCAGGACCAGCTACACACGTTTTTGATGGTCAAATATCTATATAAGCCGCTATTCTCCTTAACCACATTATCAATGGCATCCCATGAAAAAAGAATCTAATAAAATGAATGATGTACAACAAGCTATCAATAGCGAAGATCTACCATTAACCGATGAGTTAGTGGTAAGTTATTTACAAGATAACCCCGAGTTTTTTAATCGTAATAATAGTTTAATGACCAGTTTACGTTTAAATGATGTGCAACGTGGCACTGTCTCTTTAGTCGAGCGTCAGCAGCAGAAACTTCGCCAAAAAGTGCATGGCTTAGAAGATGAAATTACTCAGTTAATGTCGGTGGCTAATCATAATGAGCAATTATTTGTGCTTTATAGTGATCTATATTTACGCCTACTTGATTGCCAATCAGCGGCAGAGCTACTCGATTGTTTACATCAAGCGACTACTGAGTTGTTATCTTTATCCGCGTTCAAATTGTGGTTAGTGCCGGCAAATAACACCGCGCCTGTTCACCACTGCATATCAAGCAATGATTGTGCTGGTGTAATGCAAAATCGTTTAACTAATGATGAATACTATTTTGGTCGCTTACAAGAAAGTGAACAAAAGCTCATTTTCTCTAAGCCGTGTTCAGGCTCAGTGGTATTGATTAAGTTAACTCATGAAGAACAAGTGCTTGGTTTTATCGCTATTAGTAGTGAAGATGCCCATCATTTTGATCCACGTATGGATACCTTGTTACTTAATCAATTCAAGCGGCTAGTGGCAAAATTGTTACAGCAACAGTTAGCATTGTAAGTAGTTGAAGGTTACTTAATTAAATTAACTAATTCAAACGACTGCTTACCGAGTAAATGGCTAAATTATTACAGCATCAGTTGGCTTGGTAAGTATTTAAGGCTATAAAGAGTATCTAAAGCATGCAATTTTACCGACGTTTAACCACGATTAAGGCCATCAGCTTTGATCTAGATGACACCTTATATAATAACCGTCCGGTAATGCTGGCCATTGAAAAACAGATGGTGCATTACTTTACTGAAAAGTTTGCCACGTTATTGCCAGAATTAGTAGCTGATCAAGCACCTGAGCCAAAGCAGATTTTTAATCGACGCTTTTGGGCACCATATCGTCAGCAAGCCATAGCTACCACACCTGAGCTTGCCCATGATGTTGTTAGAGTTCGTTATGAGACTTATCGTTTAGGTTTGCTGGCGCATAGTATTGCTGCCGTAGAGGCAGTGAAAGAAGCGCAAGCGGGCTTAGATTATTTTATTAGCTTACGTAGTGACTTTATCGTACCGAAAGCGAGTCATGGACTGTTAGCTGCTTTAAGCAAAAAATACCCATTAGTGGCAATCAGTAACGGTAATGTAGATACCAAAGCTTTAGGCATTGATCACTATTTCCAGCATATATACCATGCGGGTTTTCAAACTGGCTATGGTGATGATAAAAGTGAACACCTGCTAAGACAAAAACCGGCCCCAGATATGTTTACTTTGGTTTGTGCTCAGTTAGCCATTCCTGCTGAGCAACTATTACATGTTGGTGATTGTGGCTTTGCTGATATTCACGGTGCGTTAAATGCAGGTTGCCAGACCGCTTGGTTACCACAATACGGTGTTGGTAAAGCGTTGCGACAAATACCTCATATTGAATTAGTTCAAGTCAGCGAACTGTCGCAACTACTACTGAAAAAACCTCTTAGTCTTTAAAAACTTAATCAGCTAGTTAGGCACCACGGAGTGAATCGCTCTTCGCTAAGCCGGATAATGTTATATTAGCTGGTAAGCTTCAGTCTGGTATAACATTGGCATAGTAATAGTAAAGCCCGTGCCTTGCTGGCTCGGCTGAGTATATTTAATTGAACCCTGTAATTTTTGCGTTACTTGGTTATAGACAATAGGCATACCTAAGCCAGTGCAGTTGCTATTGCGCTTAGTGGTATAAAACAGATCAAACATCTTATCTTTTGCTTCATAACTCAAACCTAAACCATTATCAAAGTAATCAATAATTAGCTGATCATTGTTGGCGCTAACTTGTATGGTGATACGTGGGCTGTCAGTGTCATTAAAGGCATGGGTTAGTGAGTTCTCAATGAGCTGAGTTAGTACATCGATGATAACGTCTTTGTAGCTCATCACCATAACTTCATCCTTAAAAGCCAAGGTTAATTGCGTATTGTGGCTCTTTAGCACGCTTTGGTAGGAGTCGCTTAATGTTTGAATGAGCTTATTAGCAGAGAATTTTTTAGCTTGCTCTGGTTCACCGTATGTTGATAGTGACTTAAAATTATTAATAAGCCGAATTGATTTATTTAAACTGCCATTGAGTAGTTCTACCCCTAATCGACAGGTTTTTTCACTGCGTAGTAATTCACTGCGGGTTATTTTCTGAGACTTTATTTTAATAAAGAGCTTTTCTATTTCATTTTCTATTTGGCTTATGGACGTGACCATAATCCCTAACGGGGTATTGAGTTCATGAGCAACGCCAGTAACTAAGCTGACCATAGAAGCCATTTTCTCAGAAGCTATCAATTTTTCTTGGGTGTTTTTTAAATTAAGTAGTGCTAATTCAAGCTCTTTATTAGAGGCGGCTAATGCTTGTGTTCTATCAATAACCTTATCTTCTAAGCTGAGGTTGAGTTCATTCAGTTGCTGCGTTTTTTCGGTAACCTTGGCGTTATAACGTTGAAAGCGATTTTTAATATTATTAGCAAATGCTATCGAGATGAAAAAAAGTAGCAGTGAAATGGTGGCGCCTATGGCGAGTGCTTGTATCAGCTCTTGATGATTTTTTTTGTTTAAGGCCTGTTTTTTTGCCAGTATGACATTTTCAATATCATCTAAGTAAGCACCGGAACCAATGGCCCAGTGCCAATCTTTAAAGCCTTTGATAAATGAGGTTTTTTGCGCAGGTAAGCCGGTATTTGGCTTAGTGGAACCTATATATGTCAGGTAACCTTCACCGTTATCGGCCGCTTTGATAATTTCTTGGGTAATAAAAACACCATTACCGTCGACCAGGTCTAGCCTATTTTTACCGACATGTTCTTGCGCAACATGGCTAAGAATAACCCCGGCTTTATTAACGACAAAAATATAGCCATCATTACCATATTCAACTCGGCTAATGCGTTCTAATATTTCTTTTTTAAGCTCATTTTCATAATCGACTACATAGTCACCAGTGCCAATAAACCAGTTAAAAGGTGAGAAGTATTTGCTGTAACCAATTTTTTCATATTCTGTTTTAATGTCCGCGGGTTTTTTCCACCACCAGCGTAAGAAGCCTTCCCCTTGACTGGTGGCAATACTACTGAGATCGCGGATAACATAACTGCCTTTTATATCTTTAAAATCCCACAGGGGGGTATTTTGTAGATGTGGCAAAATAGGATGCATTACCGATAAACCATCGGTTTGATAGATAAAGAAGTAGCCTCGGCCTTTATTAAAACGGATATCCCTTAGTGCATCACTAATAAGTAATTTTATTTTCTGGGGACTTTTATCTTGGTTATTTCTGTATATGGAGCTGGCGATAGTATGGGCTTCGTGTACTCTTTCTTGCAGCTTGGTCTTTATTTTTTTAATTGACTGGGCTTTTTCACTTTTAATCAGATCATGAACTTTTAACACTTCATTTTTAATGAGCATGGTTCTTTCAAGAATAGAGTCAGCTCTTATTCGATCGACTTCGCGATTAAAGTGGTTGTTGCTGTTTTTAAAAATAGAGACGATGGCAATCAATGACAGCACTAAGATAAAAAGCGGCGCCAGTTTTACTGTACGAAGAATATTAATTTCATCTTTATTTAGCATGAGCTATCTCAGTACTAAAGGGGAAGATAACACGAAATAGCAAGGGTACACTTGTTAGGATATGCATCATAAGTTTTGAAAATATACCGTAGCTAAACGGTCTAATGCCTTTGTTTTATCTGCTTATTCATCCGTGTTGTTAGGTATTCACTCCATGAATATTAGTAATCAGTGTAGCGAAGTTAGCGAATAGTAGCGAGCGATATTGTGCTTTAATAGCACTGTAAAAATAAACAGCAGATAACAACAACTGGCCCTAAATGGTGGTATACTTTTGCTTCTTATTTAGCACCGCTATCTACTTCATTAGATAATGCCACCTCAAGAAAGGCTTTTAACCCTATGGACGTTTCAGAATTACTCGACTCTCTTAATGATAAGCAGCGTGAAGTCGTTGCCGCCCCTAAGCAAAATATGCTTATTTTGGCTGGCGCAGGTAGTGGTAAAACTCGAGTTTTAGTGCAACGTATAGCCTGGTTAATGCAAGTCGAAGGGGTTTCCTCACACAGCATATTAGCAGTGACCTTCACCAATAAGGCGGCGGCAGAGATGCGTGCTCGTGTTGAGCAGGTCGTCGATGGTAATACTCATGGTATGTGGATTGGTACCTTCCATGGTTTAGCGCATCGTTTGTTACGCATGCATTTTCAAGAAGCTAATTTACCGCAAAGCTTTCAAGTATTAGACAGTGATGATCAATTACGTCTAATCAAAAGAATCGTTAGGTCGCTAGAACTGGATGAGAAAAAATGGCCACCCAAGCAGTTTGTTTGGTATATCAATGGCAAGAAAGATGAAGGGCTACGCCCACAGCATATCGATGCCCAGTTTGACCCAACAGAAGAATTGTTTGTTAAAGTTTATAAAGCTTATCAAGAGACCTGTGATCGTGCTGGCTTAGTCGATTTTGCTGAACTATTACTACGCGCTCATGAATTATGGTTAAAAAATCCTGCCTTGTTAGAGCACTACCAACAACGTTTTGGCCATATTTTGGTAGATGAATTTCAAGATACCAACGCCATTCAATATGCTTGGCTAACCATGTTAGGTAAAGCGCGCAGTAAGGTAATGATTGTTGGTGATGATGATCAATCTATTTATGGCTGGCGTGGTGCAAAAATAGAAAATATCGAGCGATTCTTAAAAGAATATGATGATGCTAAAACTATTCGTCTCGAGCAAAATTATCGTTCAACCGCCAATATCTTAACTGCTGCCAACCAACTGATTAGCAACAATACTAACCGTATGGGTAAAGAATTGTGGACTGATGGTGAAGCCGGCGAAAAAATCTCAATTTATACTGCTTTTAATGAAATTGATGAAGCACGCTTTATCGCCGGACGTATTAAACAATGGCGTGATGATGGTGGCAAGCTTGATGAAATAGCCATACTATATCGCTCTAATGCGCAATCACGTTTACTTGAGGAAGCATTATTACAAGGGCAATTGCCCTATCGTATCTATGGTGGTCAACGATTCTTCGAACGACAAGAAATCAAAGATGCCCTTGCTTACCTGCGGATTATTAATAATCGTGATGATGATGCTGCCTTTGAGCGTATTATTAATACGCCAACCCGTGGCATTGGTAATCAAACCTTATCTTTAGTTAGAGATGCTGCCCGGGGTATGGAAGTAACAATGTGGCAGGCATGTCAGCAAATGTTAAAAGCAGAGCAGCTTAAGGGCAGAGGCGCTAAAACGATTACCGCCTTTATCCAACTTATTGAGCAATTAGAAGATGATACCGAGAATTTAGATCTTGATCAGCAAGCTAACTTTATCATTAATAATAGTGGCTTAAAAGCCATGTACCAAGCTGAAAAGGGTGAGCGTGCCGCGCAACGCATAGAAAACTTGAATGAGCTAGTTACCGCCTGTCAAACCTTTGAAAGTGATCCTGAGTTAGTCGAAGAGCAAACACCATTAACCGCTTTTCTAACCCATGCTGCATTAGAGTCAGGTGAATCACAAGCCGACGAATTTGAAGCGGCAGTACAGTTAATGACTATGCATTCAGCCAAGGGGTTAGAGTTTCCTTTAGTCTTTATTGCCGGTCTTGAAGAAGGTATGTTCCCATCACAACAATCGGTTGAAGAAATAGGCCGTTTAGAAGAAGAGCGCCGTTTGTGTTATGTCGGCATGACAAGAGCAATGCGTAAGCTATACTTATGCCATGCTGAAAGTCGTCGCTTATATGGACAAGAAAAACACCATAAAGCCAGTCGCTTCTTACGTGAATTACCTGAAGATTGTATTGAAGAAATTCGTATGCAGTCGCAAGTAAAACGACCAAGTAAAGTTGGTAGATTTTCCAATACATTTACTCTTGAAACCTTTGAAAATACGGGATTTAAGTTGGGTCAGCAGGTTAAACATGCTAAGTTTGGTGAAGGTGTAGTACTTAACTATGAAGGTAGTGGTGCTCAGTCGAGAATTCAAGTGAATTTTGCTGATGTTGGTAGTAAGTGGTTGGTGGTTGAGTATGCCAATTTACAATCTGTCTAAGGCAGTTCTATTGAACTTAGTTTTGGCTAACTTGGCTTGAGTTAGCTTAGCGCTTTACCTTAGTGACTATTCAGCATTGAACCTAATTTCTATAATGTAGCCGATTTTAAACCCGAAGGTATTGTAATGTCTCAGAGACTATTAGTAATAGAAGACAGTAAACCTATAGCGACCGTTATCAAACAGATAGCTCGTTCATTGAAGTTTGAGGTGGTTATTGCCACTAGCTTGGCCGAAGTCGAAAGTATTCTATCTGTTGATACAGATTTTTTTGCCGCGACTATAGACTACGCTCTACCTGATGCACTTGATGGTGAAGCCATAGCTTGTGTGTTATCTCATGGTATTCCCGGCGTAGTGATGACGGGTAAAATGGACGATGAAACTCGGCAGAAAATATTATCACAGCCGGTTATTGATTATATTCCAAAAGAAAATAGCCAAGCTTTTCTGTATTTAAAGCGCATTTTACATTGGCAGCAAACTAACCATCAAAATACTATTTTAGTGGTTGATGACTCATCGGCAGCGCGTAATCATATTGTTGAATTATTAAAACGTCGTAACTTTACTGTAGTAACGGCTAATAATGGTGTACAGGCACTAGAGAAGCTAGCTCAGCATAAAAATATTAAAATGGTGATTACCGATTTAGAAATGCCGGTAATGGATGGTATTGAGCTAACCAATGAAATTCGCCGTATTTACACGCGCGAGCAATTAGCGGTAATCGGTATTTCCGGTGCGAGTAACGGTATTCATTCAGCGCGTTTTATAAAAAATGGTGCCGATGACTTTTTACGCAAACCCTTCTGCCCAGAAGAATTTTATTGTCGTATTACTCAAAACATCGAAAGTTTGAATAATATTGCTAAAATTCAGCATGCCGCCAATACGGATTATTTAACAGAGCTTGCTAATCGCCGAGCTTTCTTCCGTAGTGCTGAATTACGTATTAAAGAATATGTCAGTAAAAAAGTACCTTACTGTTTAGCTATGATAGATATCGACTTCTTTAAGAAAGTGAATGATAGCTACGGCCATGATGCCGGTGACCAGGTATTAAAAGTAGTGGCACTTTATATGCGTAAACATTTTGGCGCTGGCTTGACCGCACGTTTGGGTGGTGAAGAGTTTGCGGTGTTATTACATGGCTTAGATACAGACAACTTATATAACAAGTTAGATGACTTTAGACGAGAAATTTCCGTATCAACTATTCCGGTAGGTGATACACCAATAGCAATAACCTTAAGTTTAGGTGTTGTTTTTGATAGTCATGATGAGTTCGCTAAACAATTGAATGAAGCGGATAATGCGCTATATTTAGCAAAAGAAAATGGTCGTAACCAAGTGGTTATCTCAGGCGCTGAACTCGAAGATTAGTTAGCCGCTCAGAAACTGTATATTGCAAAAAAACGCTTATTCTCCTACTGAGAATGAGCGTTTTTTTTGCTGGTAATTAAAGTGCTAGCGTTAAGCTCGTTTTCTCAATGAATCCACGCTATAGAGTATTAAGGCTGCCCAGATGAAAATAAAGGTGATCAGCTCAGCACTTTTCATGGTTTCCTGATAATAAAAAGTCGCCAATAAAAACATAATACTGGGACCCAAATATTGAAAAAATCCTAAAGTCGATAAAGCCAACCGTTTTGCTGCCGCAGTAAAAAACAGTAAAGGCGCGGTAGTGACTACGCCTGCCATTATCAAAGTAAAATTCAAGTTGGTGGTATTTAATGCCATATTACTGGTACTGCTTTCAACAAAGAAAAACCAATAAATTAAGGCTATTGGCAGCATTAACAGCGACTCAATAAATAAACCAATAAATGAATTTACCGGCAGTTTCTTTCTTATTAAGCCATAAATAGCAAACGTACTGGCAAGAGCCAGTGAAATCATAGGCAGAGTGCCTAAGGCGACAAGTTGCACCAATACGCCAGTAAAAGCTAAACCTACCGCTATTAATTGATTTCGACGTAAGCGTTCGTGAAAAAACAACATGCCGAGGACAACATTGAATAGAGGGTTAATGTAGTAACCTAAGCTTGCATCAAGCAAATGGTTATTATTAATTGCCCAGATAAAAAGAAACCAATTCACCGCGAGAAAACTAGCCGATAACGACAGTAACAGTAATACCTTTGGCTGACAGAAAACAGCAACCAGCTGCGACCATTTCTTCATAGCGACAATCATCACCAGCAAAAATAATGCTGACCAAATAACCCTATGCATTAATATTTCACCGGGCTCAATTTCGCTGAGTAATTTAAAATAAATCGGTGCAAAACCCCATAGCAGATATGCACATAACGCACTTACGGCGCCGTTACGATTGCTATTGGCTTCAAGTTGATCAGAAGTTGTTGTACTCATGAGTTATTCATTCCAGGGGCAAGATATAGGAAAGGCGGGATAATAACATGACCTGAAGTGGTGTCAGTAGTAAAAGCTCAGTAGTCACTGCTTGCACTGTAAACTTGTCAATACTGCTATTGTAAGCTTTTCTATTAGGAACAGAGGATTGCAGCTAAGTTAAAAATATATTTTTCAGTACTAGGTTTTCACTGCACCGCTGAGTTAAAATGGCGTTATTACTCCTAAGAAAATTAGTCGATACCTTCTTGAATTCCCCAGTAGCCAATACAGCAGCCAGTGCAGAAATCAGCAGCCAAGCTAGTACAGCAAATAATGCATTATTGCTCGAAACCTTAAAACACCATTTTGGTTATGAGAGTTTTCGTGCCGGGCAAGCTGAAATTATAAATAACCTGCTACAAGGGCGAGACTCATTGGTATTAATGCCTACCGGTGGTGGTAAGTCGTTATGTTACCAACTGCCGGCGATACTATTACCAGGGGTTACTATAGTTGTGTCGCCGTTAATTGCCTTGATGAAAGATCAAGTAGACGGCTTAACTCACCAAGGCATATCGGCGGCATTTATCAACTCTAGCTTAGAGCAAAGCGAGATCAGTGATATCTTTGCTCGCTTAGGGCGAGGAGAAATCAAGTTACTGTATGTAGCACCGGAACGTTTAACTAATTATTACTTTTTACAAAGCTTAAGCCAACTGCCATTAAGCTTATTTGCCATTGATGAGGCGCATTGTATTTCTCAGTGGGGTCATGACTTCAGGCCTGCTTATACAAAATTGCAGTGTTTAAAGCAGAACTTCCCGACAGTACCCGTGATGGCATTAACTGCTACGGCGGATGTCACTACTCGTAAAGATATTTTGAACCAGTTGGCGCTGCCTAACCCTTATATTCACCTCGATAGCTTTGATCGACCTAATATCCGTTTTACCCTAGCGCCGAAATACAACGGCGAAAAGCAGCTATTGGGTTATATCAAGAAAAGGGCAGAAGATAGCGGTATTATTTATTGTAATAGTCGCTGGCAAGTAGAGAAATTGGCGAAGTATTTAGCCGCCTGTGGCATTAATTGTGCCGCCTACCATGCCGGTTTAGAAAACGAAATTCGCTCGATAGTACAAGAAGGCTTTACCAAAGATAATATTCAAATAGTGATCGCTACCGTTGCCTTTGGCTTGGGTATTAATAAACCTAATGTGCGTTATGTTATCCATTATGAGCCACCACGCACTTTAGAGTCTTATTATCAAGAAATTGGCCGTGCTGGGCGCGATGGTTTAGACGCCGAAGCGTTATTT
>NZ_JABSOV010000105.1 GCF_013215345.1 Colwellia sp.
ATAGTTAAGCTAGGAAATTTTTGATAGAGTATTTTTTAGAGAGTAAGCTACTTTAAAGTAGCGCCGCTAACTTTTAGCTATTATAAACTTCGGTAAAAGTCTTAACCGAAAAACCATTGAATAATTGGTCACCAACCTTTAATACAGGTACGCCACGGAGGCCGGTTGCGGCAAACTCTTTTTGCCCCTTAGCGGTTTTAATATTACATAACCTAAAAGCAATACCTTGCTGTTCAAGGTAGCGTTTTGCTGTTTGGCAATGCGGACACTTATCTGTGGTATACAAGACAACACGTTTCATTTTTCACCTTTATAGAAATTCCATTAAAGTATTATTACTTAGCATTTTACCCTAAGTGACACATGAGTGCAGGGTAATAGCATTATATCCAATGTTATGGGAATTTTTAGAACGACAGTGGAAGATTCGTCATTTCCGAAGTCTCTGATCGGAAATCCATATAGCTTAAGAGCGTGTAAATTTTTCCTTTCAATAATAACGCCAATAAAAGACAAAATACGCTGACCTAGACTAAAGTTGTAGCAAAGTTTGATGTAAATCAAGATAGTAGAGCTATTCAAACTCATGTATTCACAATTTGATTTAAATCAAACTATTCAAGTCGATGTGGTGCAAAAATCATCCCATCAGTTATCAATACCCACAACAATAAGAATAACAAAGCTAACTAACCCACTTAAAAAACATGAATTTAGGATATTATTATGAACACAGCAGTAAACAAGTTTACCTTATCGTTAATCACTACCGCGATTTTAATGGCCCCTGCCGCCTTTGCCAGTGAAACTGAACATGGCAATAGCATTACTGAAGCTCTGAGTGATAGCACGGTAAAAGTTGAATTGCGTGCTCGTTATGAAGGCGTAGATCAAGATGGCATAGATAAAGATGCGTCTGCAGCAACGTTAAAGAGTCGTATCACAGTCAAAACTGGCAGCTACAGCAATTTCTCTATGGCTATAGAAGTGGATAAAGTTGATGCGCTTGTAGATAATTACAACAGCAAAACTAATGGTAACACTGAATATCCGGTAGTTACTGACCCACAAGGTACAGACGTTAACCAAGCTTATATCAAATATGAAAATAATGGCTTTAGCGCCGTTGTTGGTCGCCAACGTGTTTTACATAACAATCAACGTTTTGTTGGTGGTGTAGGCTGGCGTCAAAATGAGCAAACTTATGATGGTGTACGTGCTCAATACAAAGCCGATGCTTTCTCAGTAGATTACAGCTACATTCAAAACATCAATGACATTACTGCCAACAATGTAAAAGGTGACTTCCACCTAGCTAACGGTATTTACAAAATTAACAAAAGCCATAAAGTCTCAGCTTTTGCTTACCTTTTAGATTACGATGCAATTGAACAAGCTCAAAACTCTAGCAGCATTGTAGGTGCTTTATATAACGGTAACTTTGGTAAATTCCTAGTAAATGCTAGTTTAGCAAGTCAAAGTGATAATGGTGACAACCCAACTAGCTACTCAGCAATGTACATTAATGCTGAAGCGGGTTATAACTTTGGTCCGGTAACTTTACTAGCTGGTTATGAATTATTAGGTAGCGATAACGGCGTTGGTTTTAACACCCCGCTTGCCACTAAGCATAAATTTAACGGTTGGACTGATAAGTTTTTAGGCACTCCTGGTGAAGGCTTGCAAGATGTTTATATAACCGCTAAAGGTAAGGTTTCAGAGGTAAAATGGGCTGCAACCTACCATGATTTCTCATCAGATGTAGAGAGTATTGATTTTGGTAGTGAGCTTAACTTAGTAGCCACTTATCAAGTTAACAAAAACTACGGCGTATTAGTAAAAGCCGCTAACTATAGCGACGGTGATGTCGCAGCTAAAACTGATACTAACAAAATATGGGTACAATTAACGGCTAAGTTCTAATGCTTGGCAATATAAACGTTAGAAATTAATAAGATATATTAATAAAATAAGAAGCCAGTACCTGCTGGTTTCTTATTATTTAGCCTGTCACTTTATCCTGCCATTTTATCCTGCCACTTTATCTTGTCATTACATTGCCCCACCCTAATAAAAGCATTAGAATAGCCGCGAAATTTACCCAGCGGTTAGGCGAAACTTTTTGTTATTAATGATCGACAATTACGACTCATTTACTTTTAATTTAGTGCATTATTTTCAAGCACTAGGTCAAGAGGTGGTTGTTTATAGAAATGATGAAATTAGCCTGAACGAAATTGAGCAATTAAATCCTCAATATATTGTTATTTCTCCTGGTCCTGGCGATCCTGACTCTGCCGGAATATCTTTGGCTGTGGTTGAACAATTCTCAGGTAAAATACCCTTGTTAGGTGTCTGCTTAGGCCATCAATGTATTGCGCAACACTTTGGCGCTAACGTTAAAAAAGCTAAGCAAGTGATGCACGGTAAAACCTCAAAGATTAGTCATAATCAGCAAGGTTTGTTTAGCGACTTAAATCAGCCGTTACAAGTCACTCGTTATCATTCATTAATAGTAAGTAAACAATCTTTACCAAACGAACTGACGATGACGGCATGGAGCGTAAATAAACAAGGTGAGGTTGATGAAATTATGGCGCTGGAGCATAAAAGCCTGCCTATTAGTAGCGTACAATTTCATCCAGAATCAATTCTCACTGAGCAGGGACAAAGTTTATTAGCAAATTTTATCAAGCAATTTAAAAATTACCCGATAAGCTAATAACAGGAGCTATTTAGATTAAAGCCAGATAGAGTAGTGCTTTACTCGTTTAGGCGCTAGATTAAATTTAATGCTCAGTTTTGTACTTGGGTAGCAATAAAAAGGTAAGCAACAAAACCGCTATGCAAATTTTTGAACACAATCAAACTGTCGCCACTATATATCAACGCGCGATCAGCCTTTCTATTTGTAAAGATTTTGCGGAAAAGCAAAGTGGTAAAATTACTATGGTTGACCATCAAGGTAGCGAACAAGAAAATCGCCGCCGAGAGTTGTTATCTGTAGAAGTACAAGCGCAACAAGAAAAAATCATTGCCAAACATGGTGAAGAGCACTTTCGTAAACAAATCAAACTAAGTTTCTTCAGCCGGGTTCGTACAAAAATTAATAGTGACTTTGACAATAAAGAGCACCTTTACCATAACGTGCTAGGTATTGAAGATGCCTGCCCTGCTATTCTCGATATTTTATCTGCTCGCGCCGCTTCCGTTAATCAAATCAAAAATCTTGCTGCCTCTTTATCTTGGTTAGCTACCGATTTAATAAATTTAGTTAATAAGCCACAGTATCGTAAACGTGCTGACGTGCAAGTTAGCGATGCTAAGCTAGCTTTGAGTTATATTGGCTTAGACAATTTAAAATTGGTGATGCCAACCTTTACCCTTAAACATTGGTTACCAACCAGTACTGCGCCCTATGGTCTAATGAAGCGAAAGCTATGGAATGATAGTTTAGCTATTGCCCTAGCCGCACGCGCGTTAGCCAAAGAACAAGGTCTGGATGAGTTTACTGCCTTTACTACAGGTATGCTGTCTAATATAGGTAGGTTTGCCGTTACCCGTTGTTATTTAACTACGTTTAGCGAGCTGTATAAAAAAGAAGTACGTGAAGCATTTGAAAGTAAAGACAAACGCTTACACAATGTTTTATCAAAAATTGAAGCCAGTGAGGAGCTACTGCTAGAACAACTGACTATGCGCAGTTCACAATTATCTGCTGATTTAATTGAGATTATGAGTTTTAGACGCATGGGCATAACCGAGCCAATTTTTGATCTAGCCTACGCCGATACTATAGAAAAAATGCATCCTATCGCTCAAGTTGTTGCTAAAGCCAAAGCTTATGTTGCCTTTCGTGCCTTAGCCAAAGAAGAGTTAATCAACAGTGATGAGAGTAAAGCATTACTGAGCGTAGTTAAGTTAACGCCGGCTGAAATAACCTTATTGAAAAAGAGCGATATTGACCACATTAAGCTCAACTTCAGTTAATTTACCGGTGAATTGTCGCTAATTTACGACACACTTGCGTTTTTCAGTGATTTTTTTCTGATTAATTATTAAAAAATCACCTTAAGCGCTTTTCAACGTGCAAGCGCTTACCTCCTCACTTACCCCCTTATTTCAACAAAACAATTCGACCCTATAAATATTCACAATTTCTGAATAAAATTAGCTAAACCGTTGTTTTGTCTGGGCTGCAGAGTAGTACAACAAGACAAGTCGACCGTTTTCTGTCATACTATCGCTCTATTTTTAACGCGCTGTTAATATTTTTCACTAAATTTAGCTATTCATTAAGCAATATTTAGATAATGCAGTAAGATTAAAAAAACATTACCCACAATGAATGAGGATTTTTATAATGTCAGAACATTTTTCGGTTGAACGCGGTTTATTTGATGATGTGATGGTGCCAAACTATGCACCTTCAGCGATTATTCCTGTACGCGGTCAAGGTTCTCGAGTGTGGGATCAACAAGACAAAGAATATGTAGATTTTGCCGGCGGTATTGCTGTTAGCTCTTTAGGTCACTGTCACCCAGCTTTAGTTGGTGCTTTAAAAGAGCAAGGCGAAAAGATTTGGCATTTATCAAATGTTCAAACCAACGAACCAGCATTACGTTTAGCAAAAAAATTAGTTGATAGTACTTTTGGTGAAAAAGTTTACTTTTGTAACTCAGGTGCCGAAGCTAATGAAGCAGCACTTAAACTAGCTCGTCGTTGGGCATTAGACGTACATGGCGCTGATAAAACACAAATCATTGCTTTTAAGCAAGGCTTCCATGGTCGTACTTTCTTTACCGTTACTGTTGGTGGTCAAGCAGCCTATTCTGATGGCTTTGGTCCAAAACCAGGTGATATTGATCATGCTGAGTACAATAACTTAGATAGCTTAAAAGCATTAATCTCTGATAAAACTTGTGCTGTTATGATTGAACCATTACAAGGTGAAGGCGGTATTATTTCACCAACTGATGAATTCATTAAAGGTGTTCGTGCTTTATGTGATCAACACAATGCCCTATTAATTTTTGATGAAGTACAAACAGGTGTTGGCCGTTTAGGTCACTTATACGCATACATGGATTTAGGTGTTACTCCAGATATCTTAACTTCTGCTAAAGGCTTAGGTGGCGGTTTCCCTATTGGCGCTATGCTAACGACTACTGATATTGCTAAGCACCTTAAAATAGGTACTCACGGCAGTACTTACGGCGGCAACCCATTAGCTTGTGCTGTTGCTGAAGCGGTACTAGATACAGTAAATACTGACGAAGTTTATGCAGGCATCAAAAGCAAAGCTAAACTTTATGTTGATGGTTTAAATGCAATCAATGCTAAATATGATGTTTTCTCTGAAATTCGTGGTAAAGGTTTATTAATTGGCGCGGTTTTAAATGAAAAGCACCAAGGTAAAGCAAAGGCATTTTTAAATGCAGCTATGGATGAAGGCGTTATGGTATTAGTTGCCGGCGCAAACATTGTTCGCTTTGCACCTTCATTAGTTATTCCTGATGAAGATATTGCCCTTGGTCTAGCGCGCTTTGAAAAAGCTATCGCTAGCTTAGTTTAGAAATTTAACTAAATCTAAACTAGCCTAGTCAGTGCTAATAGCTACTTGTTTGAGCCACATCGATTTAAACAAGTAGCCTCCCCCTTTCATCGAGAGCAATTATGATCATTGTACGTCCGATTAAAAAAAGTGACCTGAAATCTCTATACCAAATTGCGGTTGACTCAGGTCACGGCTTTACTTCACTCCCTGTGAATGAACAGTTACTGCAACAACGTATCCACCACGCTGAAGAGTCGTTTGCCAAAGATGTTAAAGAAGCTGGCAACGAAGGCTATCTTTTTGTCATGGAAGATACCGAAACCGGTGAAGTAGTCGGTACTAGTGGCATTGAAGCAGCTGTAGGTTTAGATGATGCCTTTTATCACTATCACCTAGGTAAAGTTGTCCACAGTTCACGTGAACTAAATATATACAATACCGTTGAAACTCTGTCTTTGTGTAATGACTACACCGGTGCCAGCGAAATTTGTACCTTATTTCTAAGTGACAGCCATCGTAAAAATAATAACGGCCGCTTTTTATCGCGTTTCCGTTTTCTTTTTATCGCTGAACACAAAGAGCGTTTTTCTGACACCATCATTGCTGAAATGCGCGGTATTTCAGATGAAAACGGCAGTTCACCATTTTGGCAGTGGCTTGAAGAGCACTTTTTCTCAATGGACTTTCCGACCGCCGATTACTTAACTGGCATAGGTAAAAAAGTATTTATTGCTGAATTGATGCCTAAGTATCCAATTTACGTTAATTTGCTCAGCAAAGAAGCACAAGCAGTAATCGACAAGGTACACCCTAAAACAGTACCAGCGTTGCGCTTATTAGAAGCTGAAGGTTTTGCCCGACGTGGTTATGTTGATATTTTTGATGGCGGCCCAACGGTTGAGTCTCATGTTAACAATATCAGAACAGTAAACCACAGTAAGCGTTGCCAAGTGATCATCGGCGAAGTGCAATCTACCGATAATTACATTATCTGTAATAGCAAAGTTGATGGTTTTAGAGCAACACAAGCACCACTTTCATTACGTGACACTGCTAATCAAGTAGTGATTAGCCAAGAAGTGGCTGATGCGTTAATGATCGGTGAAGGCGACTGGGTACGCTTAGTAGCGAACTAGCTCCTAGCGAATACCAAGTTAACACCTAGGCTATTTGCTTAGCAGAACAACTTCACGATTTAGCGTGGCTAGCACTAGCCACTGATCAAATTACTAATGGTGACAGCGACACTCTCTGTCACCACTATCAATGAGAAGGAAATACCATGTCTCACACAAATCCAGTTCAATTTATTAATGGTCAATGGCAAGCCGGCTTAGGTCATGATGTTAGTTCATCTAACCCCGCTCGTAATGAAGTTATTTGGCAAGGTAAAACAGCCAGTGCTGAGCAAGTAAACGAAGCGGTATTAAGCGCTCGTCAAGCATTTGAAAGCTGGGCAAATATTAGCTTAGAAGAACGTGTAGCTGTGGTAACTAAATTTTCTGAATTATTAGCTGAAAACAAAGATGCCTTAGCAACAACAATTGCCTTAGAAACAGGTAAGCCAAAGTGGGAAACTACTGGTGAAGCCGGTGCTATGGTAGCTAAAATAGCTATTTCACTTAAAGCTTACAACGAACGTACTGGTACGGTTGAAAACCCTATGCCTGGCGCTAAAGCATTTATACGTCATAAGCCTCATGGTGTGGTAGCTATTTTTGGCCCTTATAACTTCCCAGGTCATTTACCTAATGGCCATATAGTGCCAGCATTAATCGCCGGTAATACTATTGTATTTAAGCCAAGTGAATTAACGCCGCGTGTAGCTGAAGAGATGTTAAAACTTTGGGAAAAGGCTGGTTTACCTAACGGTGTAATTAACCTAGTTCAAGGTGAAGTTGAGACAGGTAAAGCCCTAGCGAGCCATAAACTTATTGATGGTTTGTTTTTCACTGGTAGCTCAACTACTGGTCATTTGTTACATGAGCAATTTGCTGGTCAGCCAGGTAAAATTCTTGCACTAGAAATGGGTGGTAATAACCCACTTGTTGTTAAAGACGTTAGCGATATTGATGCTGTTGTGCATGATATTGTGCAATCGGCATTTGTTACTACCGGCCAACGTTGTACTTGTGCACGTCGTTTATTCATTGAAGCGAATGAACAGGGTGATGCAATCTTAGCTCGCCTTATTGAAGTAACTAAAAACTTAACCATTGGTTATTTTGATGATGAAGAGCAGCCATTTATGGGCTCTATGATCTCTGAAAAAGCGGCACTTAGCTTAGTAGCTGCACAAGATAAATTATTAGCCTTAGGTGCAACGTCAATTGTTGAACTTAAACACTTAGAAGCTGGCACTGGTTTTGTTTCACCGGGCATTATCGATGTAAGTGACATTATTGCTGATATTCCAGATGAAGAGTACTTTGGTCCACTAGTGAAAGTATATCGTTACACTGATTTCGATAAAGCTATTGATGAAGCTAATAACACTGGTTTTGGTTTATCTGCTGGTTTGTTATCTGACAGCGAAGAGTCATACAACCACTTCTTTACCCGTATTCGTGCTGGTATTGTTAACTGGAACAAGCCTATTACTGGCGCTAGCAGCGCAGCACCATTTGGTGGTATTGGCGCTAGTGGTAACCACAGAGCCAGCGCGTTTTATGCCGCTGATTATTGTGCCTACCCTATCGCTTCAGTAGAAGCGACAAAAGTAAGCTTACCTGAAACATTAACTCCGGGTTTAAAATTCTAAATGCAAAACGACAATACTCTTACTTCAAAAGAACTAACCGATATTACTGGTAATGATTTTAGCCAAGCTTATGAGCAGTTTCTTAAGCAAGGCGATTTTATTTCATTAACACGCCAGTTTGAGCAAGGTTTTGCCCAAACTGGTCGAGATAACCAGCTTAGCTTCAACGTCAAAAAGGCTAAAGTGAGTATACTCGATACTGGTATCTTGTTAGTTGAACCTGAAAATTCAACTACATCAGTTAAGCCTAGTAAGAGTATTGTCATTTCTTCGGCAATTCATGGTAATGAAACTGCCCCGATTGAGATTGTCCAACAACTCATAAGTGATATTGTTGCACAAAATATTCAAGTGAAGCACCGAACTTTATTCATCATGGGTAACCCTGTGGCGATGAATATTGCCAAGCGCTTTCAAACTGAAAACTTAAACCGCTTGTTTTGTGGTAAACATAAAGATATTGCACCTTGTTTTGAAAAAGATCGTGCTGAAAAACTAGAAACTTATGTTAGTGATTTCTTTAATGCTGGCACAGATTCAAGTGATAGTGATGTAACTAACTATCACTATGATTTACATACTGCTATTCGTAACTCCAAACATGAAAAGTTTGCTATTTACCCTTACCAAGGTGATAAGCCTTGGGACAAAGAACAGCTAAGCTTTATGGCTGCTTGTGGCGTTAACACTATTTTATTTGGTCATGGCCCAACTGGCACATTCTCCTATTACAGTAGTGCTAATTTTGCAGCCCATGCATTTACCGTAGAATTAGGTAAAGTAAGACCTTTTGGTGAAAATAATATGGCTAACTTCTCGGCCATGACAGAAAAGCTAACAGCGCTTATTTGTGATGAAGAGCTGTTATTAAATAGCTTTGATAATAAAGACTTTAATTTATATACCGCACTTGGTGATATCACTAAAGTTAGCGATAATTTCAAGTTGTTTATTGATGACGCAGCCAGTAACTTTACCGATTATCCAGTTGATACTTTATTATCAACTGATACAGGTGAAGAATATCGAACTACACAGCCAGGTGAGAGCATTGTTTTCCCTAATGCTAAGGTCGGTAATGGTCAACGTGCAGTATTAATGGTTGTACCAACAACGCTGTCATAAACCTTTGGCTATAAAATCCTTTGTTCATTATCCTTTATTAAAGCCTTTTTATAAGGCTTTTTTTTATGGAGAATATAATAATTAAAGTGCCTATTGATTCACGTTAACTAAAAACGCTAAAATAGCACTATACTCAAACAAGTACTATTCACCAGCAAAGGTAAGTAGAAAATTATGGTTACAGATACTGACGGTTATATTCAAATTATTGAGTACCTTACTGAACATCTTAGTTTATTTGAAAATGCCACAGCACCAGAAAAAGCTAGTGAAACTGTGATGTCAGCCATTGAAGTAGAGCTTTGTGAGCAAATAATTAGCGTTTGTAGCCAAAATCAAAACCTAACATTTAATCAACGTAATGCCATTATTCGTGAAGTTGATGCCATTGTGTATGACTTAGAAGAGATCCTCTCTGGCGTTATCAACAACCCAGTTAATACTGAGCAATTAGCCTTTATTCAAGAATTTGCCGGTTTAATAAAAAATCTATTTGATAGTGTTATCCACAAAGATTAACCCTGCTAAGGGCTAAGTCATCTTCGATTTAGCCTTGTTAGACCATGCCACTTCCATCTATAAACTCTATTACACATTACAACTGGTGGTGGCGCTTCAACTTAGATAGAATCCCTTCATATATTATTTATAATCATTAATTAAAAATAGAGTCCACAATGAAAGCACAAGTAAAATGGTTAGGCGAAGAGTTATTCATGGGCACCTCAGAAAGTGGTCATACAATGGTTTTAGACGCTAATGGTGGCAACTTAGCTCCTAGCCCTATGGAAGGCGTACTAATTTCTCTAGGCGGTTGTTCTTCAGTAGACGTAGTGAGCATTTTGAAAAAAGCCCGACAAAAAATTAGTGCTTGTCATGTGGAAATTGACGGTACTCGTGTTGATAGCGTGCCTGCACTGTTTGAAAAAATACATCTACACTTTGTTATTACCGGTACTGATGTTGCGGCGAAACATGTAGAGCGAGCAGTAAGTTTATCTGCTGACAAATATTGCTCTGTCGCGTTAATGCTTAATGCGAAAGTAGACATTACTCACGATTTTGAAATTATCCCTGCTTAAGCCAACGTTTCTTTATGCAAACTGACACTAAAATCGCCCTGTATGGCTTTAATAATTTAACAAAAAGTTTAAGCTTTTCGTTATACCGGGTACATTATTTAGTGGCTAGCCAAGCTGTGACTGATTATCATACTTACATCAATGAGACTTATAACAGTAGCCGTCTTGAGGAATTACTGACTAAGATTTGCCATGCCATCGGTGGTAATGTGTTAAATATTGCCAGCCAAGATTACACTCCTCAAGGAGCGAGTGTAACCTTGATGATGTCAGAAGAGTCAAAGCCTGAATCTTTAGTCGCTCATTTAGATAAAAGTCACTTGTGTATTCACACCTACCCCGAAGAAACAGCCCAAGACAATATCGCCATTTTCAGAGCCGATATCGAGCTATCAACCTGTGGTGTCATTTCTCCCTTGAAGGTCTTGGATTATGTTATTGAGGCTTTCTCAGCTGATGTTGTTGATATAGATTATCGTATTCGAGGTATGACTCGCGATCAACAGGGAAAAAAATGCTTCAGTGACCATGACATCATGCAGATTAGTGATCATTTAGCTAATGATACCCTTGATAAATACCGCGTTAAAGACAGTGTGATGGCAACAAATAACTTATTTCATTGTAAGCTAACAAGACATTCTATTCATTTGCAGCAGCATATTTTCAACCTAGCTAATAATCACACCACAGCTTTAGATGAAGAACAAATCAAGCAACAACTAGCGTTAGAGCTTGACGAACTTTTTATCGGTAAAGCAGCGGGGGAAAATTGATTTAAAACCTTATACCAGTTTCATTAAGTTTGTGATCTTGTTGTGCATAGGAAAACAAATCAGGGCAAGGCGCTCGATTGAGCAATAGCTGGCTATTGGGATTGAGAGCAACGCTGACATAGCGCATTTTAACCAGCACAAATGAGTAATAATTTAATGAGATTGGTATTACACCCATGAAAAATCAACATCGCTATATCAAAAAGCCCTTAGACAAAATAATTGTCTAAGGGCTTTTTGATAAAGTGACTAAATTTAACAGCTAATTGACTCACTGACTGAATAACTGCTGATAACCATAGAAAGCAACTGTTATAGATTCTACAAATCACTCATCCAATCAAGTTGCTTATTGGCTTGAGTTTTACGCTCTATCAAATCTTGTATTAGCGGTGTAAGTATAAGCTCCATCGCTAGTCCCATCTTGCCACCTGGAACCACAAGGGTATTAATACGTGACATAAATGAGCCATCTATCATACGAAGGTAATATTGAAAATCAACATTCTTCACTTCACGAAAGCGAATAACCACAAAGCTTTCATCCAAGCTTGGAATTGCTTTAGCACTAAATGGGTTTGAAGTATCCACCGTTGGCACACGCTGAAAGTTAATATGGGTACGAGAAAACTGTGGGGTAATAAAGGAGATATAATCTTCCATACTACGCACTATACTTGCGGTGACGGCTTCTCTACTGTGACCACGTTTATTGGTATCACGAATGATCTTTTGAATCCACTCTAGATTGACAATCGGTACCATACCAATGAGCAGATCGACATGTTTAGCAACGTCGTTATCTTTAGTAACCACACCACCATGAAGTCCCTCGTAGTACAATAAATCAGTACTGTCTCCGAATTCTTCCCATGGTGTAAAGGTACCAGGCATTTGATTAAAGGGTACTGCCTCATCAAAGCTATGCAGGTAACGTCTTATTTGACCTTTACCTGTTTCGCCATAGTCACGAAATAGCTTTTCCAGTGCGGTAAAGTCATTAGCCAAATCACCAAAATAACTAATATTATTTCCTGCTTCTTTTGCCTTTCTCTTTTCCATATCCATTTCTTGGCGTGAGAAGCGATGAAAACTATCACCTTCAACATTTACCGAAGTAATGCCAAGCGTTCTAAAAATATGTTCAAAAGAGGCAGTAGTAGTAGAGGTGCCCGCTCCCGATGAGCCGGTAACAGCAATTATTGGATTTCGTGATGACATAAGGGCTCAAGAGTAATCTAAAGTACAATAGATATTTTATACGGTGAATTAACGTTTAGGTCAAGGAAAGGGACCGGTTTAACGACGAAAGCGTCATTATTTATCGAATTACCTACATTTAAGGCAATAAAAAACGGAGCCTAAGCTCCGTTTTTATAAGTATAATTTAGTAAACTAAATTATGCTTCTGCTGATTCTTCAACTACTTCAGGAGCATCTTCTACTACTGGGCGGTCTACTAATTCAATATAAGCCATAGGCGCTTTATCACCAGTACGGAAACCACATTTTAAAATGCGAGTGTAACCACCTGGACGTTCTTGGTAACGTGCACCAAGTTCGTTAAATAAAATACCTACTACTTCTTTATCTTGTGTACGAGCAAACGCTAAACGGCGATTTGCAACACTGTCGGTTTTAGCCAATGTAATCAATGGCTCTACTACCATACGTAGTTCTTTAGCTTTAGCTACAGTCGTTTTAATAACGCCATGCTTAACTAAAGAGCTTGCCATATTGCGGAACATCGCTTTACGATGACTGCTATTACGGTTTAACTGGCGACCGCTTTGACGATGACGCATAAGTTAATCCTTCTCTCAAACT
>NZ_JABSOV010000106.1 GCF_013215345.1 Colwellia sp.
TTTTGGGTAAGGTAAGTTGCATTGTTTGACTCATAAAAATATCTCCGTTCTCTTCTTTAATTCGCCCGCGATAATAACATATATTGCCACTCTTTGCGATAGCGAGGATATGAACATAGCCTAAGAGAAAGGGCAACACAAGTCGATCTTTCAAATTGTATATGAATTAAATGTGACAGTTTATGTATGGCGTTGTTTAATAGTATTAATCCACCGAATAAACAAGAAAATAACTTACCGTACCTGGCATTAGCAGTTAATCCGCATTAGGCTCTATTGCTTTGATATGCTGACTTACCGAGATATAACTACCAAGTAAAGCAAGTGCAACAGCAAAAGCTATCAGCATTAACGCTTCACTGCCCGATAGTCCCTGTAATTGAAAGCTACTGTGATAAAGCTCAGTTAAATCACTTATGGCATAACCTAAGTACCAAGCAAGTAGTGTTACGGCTATATATGAAAGTATGCCGCCAAATATACCGTACCAGATACCCGAATATAAAAAGGGTCGTTGAATAAAGCTATCGGTTGCGCCAACTAATTTCATAATAGCAATAGCATCTCTTTCATTTAATATCGCTAATCGAATGGTATTACCGACAATAAGCACCACAGATAAACATAACAACAGTGCGACACCAAGGACAATATCTTCAATTAAGCGTGCTATGGCTTCTAAACGTGTTAACCACTCTAAATCGAGCTTACCTTGTTCAACTTCACGTTCATTAGTCAGTTTTGCTAATAAGGCATTAGCCGCTTGTGCTTGGCTGGCTCTTTGTGTAGGTGTCACCAGCAGTGTCGCTGGCAAGGGGTTTTTATCTAAATATTCCAGTGATTGGCCAAAACCAGATAAAACTTTAAACTCTTTTAATGCCTGCTCGGCGGAAATATAACGAACGTCTGCGACGTCGTTATAAAGGCTAATGCGCTTTACCAGGTTTTGAGCACTTCGCTCACTGGTGGATAGCTTTAGAAATAAGGTGATTTGCGAGGCGCTGTCCCATTGCTCGCTAACTTGCTCAGCGTTCTTAACAAAAAGGTGCAGGGTTGCTGGCAATGCCAAACTGATACCTAAAACAAAAATAGTCATCACGGTAGTAAAAGGTGTACGCCATAAATCCCCTAAACTACCTATTGCTTGCTGAACATGTCGTATGGGTAAGGTTAATATCCGCGCCAATAAGCTTGAACGTGCTTTTAAACCACTACTATGAATATTGCTCATCAGTAGCCCCCTGCGCTTGTAGGCCGTCAACAATACCATCATTAATCATGGTGCCCTCTTTCAGAGTCAGAGTGCGGTATTTCATCCGGGCAATTAAACCTAAATCATGGGTAGCAATTAACACAGTGACACCTGCGGCATTAAACTCTTCAAATAAACGAATAATATCTAGGGATAATTTGGGATCTAAGTTACCGGTTGGTTCATCGGCTAGCAGAATAGGTGGTTTGTTAACTATGGCGCGGGCAATACCAACACGCTGTTGTTCACCGCCAGAAAGCATATGTGGATAACATTTTAACTTAGCCGATAAATGTACTTTATCTAATGCGGTTGCAACACGCTTTTTAATTTCTTTGTGACTGACACCTTCGATAATTAAAGGTAGCGCGACATTATCAAAAACAGTGCGGTCTTTTAGTAAGTTGTGACTTTGAAAAATCATACCTATACCACGACGTACATAAGGTACTTGTTTGTATTGAATATCGGCTAGTTCGGTATGATTTACTTGGATGCTGCCAGAGCTAGGTTTTTCCATTAAGGAGATTAATTTTAACAAGGTACTTTTACCTGCACCTGAATGGCCGGTTAAAAACGCCATTTCACCGCTTTCCAGACTAAAACTCACTTGTTTTAATGCCAGAAAACCGCCTGGATAGGTTTTATTTACCTTATTGAAATTAATCATATTATTTTTATATTTCGCCGTGGTTAGCAGGCTAACTTAGCACAATTACCCTAGAATACTCAAACGACTTCAACATGCTTGCTCGATATTGCTAAGCAATTCATTACTGTGCAGTGGCTTGAGTATCAATTTATATTTATTTACTAAAAATTGCCTCGATGTAGTCATCACCATTAAAGGGTCTTAAATCATCGATGCCTTCACCTACACCTAAATATCTAATAGGGATATTGTGTTTATCGGCAATAGCAAAGACAACACCACCTTTAGCGGTACCATCTAGCTTAGTTATGGTTAAACCCGTTAAACCGACCGCTTCATCAAACAACTTGGTTTGACTTAAGGCATTTTGCCCGGTGCCCGCATCAAGGGTTAACATCACTTCATGCGGAGCATTAACGTCTAATTTTTTCATCACCCGGACGACTTTTTTCAACTCTTCCATCAAGTGAGCTTTATTTTGTAAACGACCCGCAGTATCAGCAATAAGGACATCAACTTTACGTGCCTTTGCAGCACTAATGGCATCAAAAATAACCGAAGCACTGTCAGCTCCTGTGTGCTGGGCAATAACGGGAACATCATTGCGCTCACCCCAAACTTGTAATTGCTCAACAGCTGCCGCTCTAAAAGTATCGCCTGCAGCTAACATTACTGATTTACCTTGTGCTTGAAATTGCTTAGCTAGTTTACCTATGGTGGTGGTTTTACCAACGCCATTTACGCCAACCATTAGGATGACAAAAGGACCTTCACCCTCAGGGATAACTAAAGGCTGACTTACGTTAATAATGGTTTTCTTTAATTCTATTTTAAGTAAATCATATAAGGCTGAAGCATCTTTTAGCTGTTTTCGACTCGCGCTTTGCGTTAATGAATCGATAATTTTCATGGTGGTTTCAACACCAACATCGGCCAATAACAAATGCGTTTCTAACTCTTCAAACAAGTCATCGTCAATTTGTTTTCCGCGAAACAAGTCAATTAAGCCGCCACCTAAATTTTGTCTAGTTTTGCTTAAACCTTGTTTTAAGCGAGCAAAGAAACCCAGCTTAGTTTCAGCTTTTTCTTCAGATTTTGATGCAACGCTAGGCTCAACTTTAACTTCGACCACTTCTGCAGTAAGAGCAACTGGACTGTCTGTTTTTTCTGCCGTATCTAATGCTAACTCGTTTTCTGGCTCAACTGCAGCAACATCTGCAACTTGCTCAGCTGCTGCCATTTCGGTTAATAACTTGGCATCAGGCAACTCTTCACTGACTAAGTCACTCGCCAAGGCACTGGTTGTTTCAGTTTTAACAGCTGGAATTATTTCTTCAGCTTCAGGCGCAAGTACTGGCTCTGTGCTTGATTCAACAGCTAGCGGCTCAGCAATCTCGACATCATTATCTTGGCTATTGAGAACTGCGTCATCGACAACCGGACTAATAGTTTCTTGCTCGGCAACTTGCTCAGGAAGTTGTACCACTGTTTGTTCGGTTTCAAGTTCAGCGGAGTGCTCGTTTAACTGTTCGCTTGTTTGAACGCTGCCTTGCTCGACAATTGGCTCGACTATTTTCTGAACTTGTTGTTCTACAGGCTCAGCGATAGATTGTTGCTCAGGTTTGGTGGAGGGAAGAAGCTCTTTACTATTGACTGCTAGGGTTTCTTCTGTGCTTTCTTCAACGCTCGCTTGCTTGGCTTTTTTGCCAAAGCCAAACCAAGACAACATACCTTTTTTCTTCGACACTTTTAGCTACCTAATATTTAACAGCATGAATTTGTTTGGGGTTAAACCAATTGGATTAATTAATCTACTTGGTATAAAGGCCAAACAAGGATAAAATTGGCGCTATATTAGCACTTAATAACAAAATTGTCAGTGATATGAAACAAGCAAAAAAACAACATAATAAAAAGCCCCCTCTAGGGGTAGGTCATGGTAAACCTAGCGGCAAGATCCGTATTATTTCTGGTATACATAAAGGCCGAAAATTACCGGTATTAATGGCTGAGGGTTTACGACCAACAACCGATAGAGTTAAAGAAACTGTCTTTAACTGGCTCATGCCTTACATTAATCAAGCTAATTGCTTAGATTGCTTTGCTGGCTCTGGTGGCTTAGGTTTTGAAGCTTTGTCACGCGGTGCCGCCCAAGTAACTTTGGTAGAATTACATAGAGCGGCTGCTAAGCAACTACAAGCCAATAAAGAGCTACTTAAAGCTGATAACGTCACTGTTATTAATAGTGATGCGCTTTCGTTTCTAAAAGAAGGTTTTATTAAAGCAGAGCAAACGGTAAACGCAGCAAAGCCCTTTGATTTAGTTTTTCTCGACCCTCCTTTTAGAAAGCAACTAGTAGAGCAAGCAGCGCAATTATTAAATAACTATGGCTTGGCCGAAGAAGCTCTTATTTATGTTGAGATGGAAGCCGAAAGTACGCAGGTTATACCAGCGAATTGGCAATTACTCAAAGAGAAAGTCACCGGTCAGGTTGTCTATCAACTTTATCAATATCAAGGCTAATTTCATTTGTGGAAACAGACAGTTAAAATAATGTTCTGAAAATCACAGCAATGCAGTTAACTTATGGGAATGACTTATGGAGACAAAAAGTATGTTTATCGACTATCTCGACACGCCATTAGGTTTATTTGAATTTATGGCAACTGAGCAAGGTATCTGCCAAGCCATTTTCTGTGGCAATAAAGTTTGTGGTGATAAAGTTAGCGGTGAAAAACCTTGTGGCAATAAAGTTTGCGGCGATGACGCTTCTGCCAATAATAAAGCTGATAGCAAAACTAATAACATCACAGATCTATGTAAGCAGCAGTTAACTGAATACTTTTCCGGACAACGTCAGGTTTTTACCGTACCACTTGACCCGCAAAGCACGCCATTTCAGCAATCGGTATGGAACTGTCTAACAGAAATTCCTTTTGGTACAGTAAAGTCCTACGGTGACATAGCCAAAATGCTCAATAAACCTAAGGCTTCTCAAGCTGTTGGCGGTGCTAATGGTCGCAACCCGATCACCTTAATTGTCCCTTGTCACCGTGTCATTGGTGCTGATGGCTCTTTAACTGGTTATGCTGGTGGTATTGAACGTAAACTCTGGTTATTAAAACATGAGGGTGCAAAGGTAAAAGCATCGGATGAATACGCCCAATTAGATATCAATAATGTTATTCATAAACGACAAGCTAAAACACAATATCTTCGTTAACAATCTAACGACAGTTGCTTGGCTTAACTAATATTGATAAATAAAAACTAAAAAAGCAGTGCCGATAGCACTGCTTTTTTATTGATAAAATAACTATTAAGTTACTTTTTAGGCACTAGTTTTAAGTCATGAAAATCAAAACTAAAATCTGTCGCCCGCGATACCGCTTTCATGGTGGCGTAGCTAATATTACCTTCTGCATTTAAGTTAAAGTTAACAAAAGCATCAGCCTCTAGGGTTCTATCATGCCAACGGACAATAAAAGTATTATGCTGGTAATGCTCTAGAGTGCCTTTTAACGCTGCAGTATTGCCAAATTGCATATGCAGTTTATTATTTTTAAAGCTAATATGAATTTCGCCATACCAATTATCAACATAAGTTTGCGCATATTCAGCGAGTACCAGTGAGTGACTGGCATTTTTGTTTACCGAGTCTGCCATTTTTTCTAAGCGATTTTCTTCTTTGGCCTTACTTTTTTGCTGCTTATCATAATAATAAGCAATCCAATCTTTTTCAGGTAACTCAAGGTATTCATTTAAAATTTGTAAATAGATGGCATTAAAAGCATAACCTGATTGCTGATTGGTTAAAATCACCATAGCAAGATCTTCTTCTGGTACTAATACCACTTTAGAGACCATACCTAAGATGCCACCACTGTGATGAATTAACTTCACACCATGATAATCTTTCATAAACCAGCCTAAACCGTAGGCAGAAAAATGGGTTTTATCTTGTTTAGTCGCTTTATCCGAAACAGAGAGTAAGGTGCGCGGCTGCCACATTGCTCGGCTTTGCTTGGCTGAAAACAAACGTGATGCATTGCCATCAACACTACCTTCATCAACTAAGTCAGCATCAAGGATATCGCCGTACGCCCCTTGATTAAGCTGCGCTTGCAACCAAAAGCTCATATCATGCACACTTGAAGCAACTGAGCCTGCCGATGAGAATTTTTCTAAGAAATTACCGCCAACTACATTTAACTTGCCGTTAAGTGGCACATGCGCTCTGGCAACATTTTTATTTTGTTTCTCAATCAATGAATACGTTGCCCGGGTATTGTCCATACCAAGGGGAGTGAAAATTCGCTGTTGAATAACCTCTTGCCAAGGTTGGCCAGTAATACGAGTTATCACTTCACCAGCAAGAATATACATCAAGTTATCGTAAGCAAATTCACTGCGAAAGCTCGATACTTCCGGTAAATATTTTAAGCCTTTAAGGATATCGGCATTTGTTAAGCTAGTATTCGGCCAAATCATCAAATCACCGGCGCCTAGGCCTAAACCTGAGTTGTGCGCTAACAAGTCAACAATAGTGAATTCACGGGTGACATAAGCGTCAGGCATTTGAAATTCAGGAATAACGTCGATGACTTTAGTTTGCCAGGTCAACTTCCCTTCATCTACCAAGTTAGCCAATAATGCAGCGGTCATTGCTTTGGTATTAGAAGCTATGCCAAATAAAGTATCGACGGTAACTTTAGCCGACTTGCCCTGCTCAATAACACCAAAACCTTTACTCATCACCACCTTGTTATTTTTAACAATAGCAACAGCTACACCGGGTACCTGAAAAGTATCCATAGCTTGGCTAATGGCTTGTTCAATTTTACTATTTTTTTCAGCTATGCTACTTGCTTGTGCAGGAACAGCTAAAGACAAAATTAGTGTTACTGAAAACAACGTCCTACTGAGTAACTTCATAAAAACTTCCTATATGATTATTATTTTTTTCTGTGATTTTTCTGGAACTAAACGATTTCTATACCCAAATTAGATAAACCTTCAGATAAACTCATCTTTCTAGCTAACTTGCAGGTACGCTTATCGGCAGTGGCAAATTTTAGGAAATCGAACAACTCATTTTGTGTGTCTTTTTCCCATTGCATAAGTGGATGCTCATTAATTTGCTCTAGCGTGATAACAAGCTCTTCTGAGGCATCATGTTGAGTACCATCATTAGCCTCACCGGCTTCTTCAAGTAAAAGTAATTCAACATAATAACTAACACTATTGTAAGACAGGCGGCTGATACTTTGGATATCGTCAATATCAATTTCTGCTGCTTTCTGTTTCTTTACTGGCTTAACTTGCATTAATTGCCACATAGCCGATAACGCCATACAGGCATCTAACGCAGGGAAAACACCGAAAAAATCAAACGCTTCAGGGTCCGGAGTTTCAGCTTCTAACTTGAGTAGCTGAGCATCACTATTAATTTTCACTGTTTGACTGTTATCAAGCCATTGCCAAAGAATATCGAGTTGATTACGTAAAACTTTCGCATTACCAAAATCAGCAGCTTCACTAAACATTTGATAATTAGGTAACATGCGCTCAAGTAAAGCCGCAGAAAAAGCAATTTGGTGCCAATGACTTAACTTGGCGAAAGGAAGGTGAATAGCCACTTGGGTATGTACTCAGTTACAATAATTAACTGGATTATACCCAAGCTTCTTCAAAATGCGAATAAGCTTGGTATTGTCTTGACTGATTTGTATACCCGTTACCACTCAAAGTGCAGGATTTCAGTGGGAATTTAAAGGACTTTAGGCAAGAATAATAATTAAAACATAGTCATTCTATGCTTTGATTATGTAACGCGGTATAAAGTCATTTTAAACCCATCGAAGAAGCGCTTGAGCAACATTACTTCATCGGTGCTGTGATTTATAATGGAATAACCATTATAAATCACAGCACCTTGAATTGAAATTGCTCAAGCACTCTGAAACATGTATCTTGATTGGTAACGGGTATAAATATCGAAACAATTAGCTGGTTAATTGTTTTTGAGCATACTCGAACTTCAAACGATATTCGGTCAATTTATGTTCTAGATCATGGATTTGTTCGGTGAATTTAGTCGCTTGCTCACCATTAACACCAATAAGATCATGATTCTCATCACGTAAGAACTTAATGGTTTCTCTCACCTTATCATTTTCTTGCTCTTGCTTATCGCGATTACTATTAAAGCGATTTAAGATGTTTTCTTGGCCCTCCTGGGCGACCTTAACTTGCTCATTAAGCACAACAACCTCCTGTTGATATAATTTTATATCATTTTGTTCAGTGGCAATTTGCTTAGTCAGCTGCTCATTAGCTTTATCTAACTCAATAATTTTTTGTTGCGCCATTGCTTGTAATTGTTTTGCTTGTTCAGTCGCTGAATTAATAAGCTTTATTTCATCAAGCTGACTTTGTTGCTCACTGGCGGCCTGTTCATTTAGCTTAACTATTTGTATCTGATGGTCTGATACTTGTTGCTCAGCTTGCTCTTTAAACTTAACTAATTGCCCCTGATGATCTGAGTTTGTCTGTCTCGCTTGCTCTGCTAACTGAACAATCTTAGCCTGGAGGTCTGAGCTTTTTTGCCCAGCTTGCTTATTTTTATCCTGCTCAGTATCTATAGACTTTTGCTGGGCTGATAACTGCTGTTGCAATTCAGCCTTGCCATTTTGCTCTTGTTTAATTTGCTCATTTAAACTGATAATTTTTTGCTGTAAACCCTCGGCGACTTTTTCATTCGTTTGTTGCGCTTCAGCTTTAGCATGGCTGACTTCATTCTGAGCATGCTGCAATTTTTCTGCAAAAACATCCATTTGATGCTTGGCTGAGGCTTCAGCTTGAGCTTTAATGACTGTCATTGCTTCGCTTTGCTGTTGTTCACTTAACTGAAGCTTTTCAGTTAACACATCAAGCTGCTGCTTGGTTGACGCTGCTGATTGAACCTTAATCACTGAGATAGCTTCGCTTTGTTGGCTTTCACTGAATTGGATTTTTTCTTTAGCTGCAGTAAGTTGCTTGGTTAAACTTTGCTCTTGTTCTGTTAACACCATGATACGGCCATTTAAGCCATCAACCTCTTGACTTTTATCATTTAAATCTTGTTCAATTTCAAGTAATTTCTCTTCTAATTTATAGTCACTACTTTGTTTTTCGTCATGCTGTTGAGTACTGTGCTGCTTTGTCTTGAAGAGTTCTTTTTCTAAGCGCTCTATCGTCTCGGTAAAGTTGATGGTATTTTGAGTGAGCTCTACTTGAAAGTTCTGTTTAGTTGTTTCTTCATCGGCTTGTTTTTCTGCTAAAGCTTGCTTGAGCTTTAGCAACTCTTCTGCTTGTAGCTGCTGTTTGCCAGAAAATTGTTGCTGTAATGAATGTTCTTTTGCTGATAAATCTTTGCTTTGTTGATCGGTATTTTGGTTAACTTCCGCTTTAACCGCAGCAGTTATCAAGTCAGTTAACTTCTCTTCTACTTGAATGTAAACATCACTTGCTAAGCTTTGTATCTGCTCTTCTATGTCCTTAGAAAGTTTACTTTTATCGATCATTTTATTCTCATTATTATAAATCAACTACTGCCTCTAAATTACCACAGGTGCACCAGCACAGGAATATTAAAACGTACTTTTTTTAACAGAAAAGCACAAAAAAGGGGCTAAAGCCCCTTTTCTTTCATAAAAAACCAACTAGTGATTTACAATTTCATTAACTCTCAGCAACGGTTTCTTTCGTTGCTTCCTTCGCTAATGGTGCTATTTGAATGCCAGCAATTTGGTTTTTACCAGTAAGGTTACGAAGTTGCACTAAGCGATTCATTTGTGCAAGTGAACCTAACATTGCATAGATAGGTACAAATAAACCACGTTTATGGAAGTCTAAAACTTTATCATCAGCTAATGCTTTTATTTTATCTTCATTTACCGTGAAAAGACCGGTCAGTTTTTTCTTCTCACCAGTGCTTAAGTCAATTTTTAACTCCAGCTCTTGTAGTAAATCGTTTTCTTCTAGCTCTTTAATGAAGTTCTCTGTCATTTTTTCATTTTCATATAAACGACCAAGAGAGTTTTGCACATTAGTTAATAATTCGGACTCTTTACCTTCAGCTTCAAATAAGGCTAACTCTTTATCTTCACCAACAAATTCACTATCAACATCAACACAAGCCGTTAAGGTGTTTTCTTTGTCTGGATCTAGACCTAAGGCAAATGGTGCCATGCCAATGCTTTGAGGAACCGTTAGACCTGACCATTTTTCATCTTGATAAAATAAGTTTTCACCCGACTCCATACCCAGCATAGCAACACTGCGGTAACGTGGTGAATCTGGATTTTTTACCAATACAATAGGGAAACTTGCAGAAGCTTGTGCATATTCAGCAGCAGTGATAGTGATAATATGCTGATTAGCAACATGTGCTAAGTTTCGTTTTTGTGAAACTTTAAGGTTTTGATGTTTATCTTTTTTAATTGCTACAAAATTAGCCATGATTTTATCTCTTGTAAATGCTTCTACTGAGCATATTTTTATATATTGTAATTGAATTACTATAACTAGAATGTAATTACTGCGTTGTTATAAGTTATGGAGACACTTATTTGGCTTTCAATGCTAAACTTAATATTATTTTCTAAATGATTTTAAAAAACAGAATTATGCTCAGTAAATCCTTGGCTTTTTTCATTTTGCTATTACTTGCTACAAGCGCATTAGCCATGCCTAAAATAACGGTAAAGCATCAACGTAATATCAAGGGTTTTTCCGAAATACAAGTCAGCAATGCCACCATGGAGAACTTAATTTGCCATGTCGCCATTGATGGCCACAAGATACTATTTCGCCTTAAAGCAATAGAAGCCTCTAGGTGGTTTACCGCTACGGATGTACGCTTTAACCACACCCACTTTAGTGTTTGGTGTGATTATTTAAAATTACACCCTAAGTATCAAAAAGATTAGCATCCTGCTTAAATAACTAAATTTCGTCCAATAAAAACGACTACCTATAGGCAGCCGCCTTTCATTAGGTCGAAACAATTAAGTACCGAGACTTATAGGTAACGAGCTAAAAAGTGTCCGCATCCCTATGAGATACAAATCAGCTCGTTTGACCTACTGGCTTTACTGCTAATTAAAAGCTAATTTGTGCACCTAGGTAAACAAAGCGACCTTCACCACCGTATTTACTACTGTAATTACCGGTACCATCAATAATAAAAAATAAGTAAAAACGCTGATGAAAGTGGCAAGATGAATATAGAAACTAAATGGCTTAAAGATTTTGTGGTATTAGCACAAACTCGTAATTTTTCCAAAGCTGCGGAAATTCGCCATGTCAGTCAGCCAGCATTTAGCCGCAGAATTAAAGCGCTGGAAAGTAAACTGAATTGCAAAGTGGTAAATCGCTTACACCAACCACTACAATTAACCTTATCGGGTGAGATATTTTTAAAACGTGCCGAGAAAATACTCACTGAACTCGATTTACTCAGTGAAGAACTACAACAGCAAACCTTACGGACACCGTTGATATTTTCAGCAACACATACGCTATCAATCGGCGTTTTCCCCTCTATCGTTGAACACATCAATAAACTGCCATTTACTGTTGATACCCAACTCAAAATTGCTGATGCCGACGATTGTGCCAACTTACTCAAACATAACCATTGTGATTATTTACTCGCCTTTAGTGACCCCTTACTTGATGATTTCCACCATGATTCTATTTTATTGGCTAAGGTGAAGTTATTACCGGTTTGTCAGGCAAACGAGCAAGGTGAAGCCATCTATCAATTATCACAGCCAAAAAGTAGCGTGCCTTATCTAGCCTACCAAGAAAATATTTACCTCGACCGTGTTGTCAGTAAACTAATTAAAAATAAAGGCCAGCAAGTTAATTTTAATAAAATGCTGATGTCTCCCATGGCAGATAGCTTAAAAATGATGGCGTTAAAAGGCTTAGGTGTTGCTTGGATCCCTGAATTTAGCTTAGCGACCGAATTAGCCAGCCAACAATTAGTCATTGCCGGTGATGAACAATGGCAACCGGAATTATCATTACGGCTTTATCGCGCTAAAAAAATGCAGAACAAGCATTATTTTCAAAAAAAAATCTGGCAACATTTTCATAAGATAAACCTATCAGCACTATAAATATGAGGATAGAGCGACACTATGCACAACTTGCATAACTAGTCTTTCAAATAGGCACTGGTAATAACCCTTAGCAATTATTACCTTAGCGCCACTACCCATCGACCCGTAATAACAATGTCAGCTAGCATCTCCTCACTCAAAGAAAACAGCACTTATCGCATAGAAAAAGACTTACTCGGTACCATGGAAATTCCCCAAGAATGCTACCATGGCATTCAAACCCAGCGCGCAATAAATAACTTTAAGCTATCGGTAAAAAAGTTAACTGACTACCCTGAACTGATTAATGCTTTGGCTTATGTGAAGTCGGCTTGTGCCACGGCTAACTTACAACAAAAATTCTTAGATGAAGTCAAAGCCAATGCCATTATTAAAGCGGCTGAATATGTTCAAACGGGGCAGTTTAACAAAAGCTTTGCTATCGATATGATCCAAGGAGGCGCGGGTACTTCAAGTAATATGAATATTAATGAAGTACTGGCAAATATTAGTTTAGAATTACTGGATCATGAGAAAGGCCAATATCACTATTTACACCCGAATATCGATGTAAATATGTCGCAATCAACCAACGATGTTTACCCAAGTTCGGTACGTTTAGCGGTATTACTTAATCAAGAGTCGTTACTGACTGCCGTTGAGCAGCTAGTAGCAAGCTTTACTCATAAGTCGAAAGAGTTTTCAGGTATTTTAAAGTTAGCCAGAACTCAACTGCAAGACGCTGTACCTATGACCCTGGGTCAAGAATTTAAAAGCTTTGCTTCCACCTTAAGGGAAGACATCAAGCTAATAAGAAACATGGGTAAATTACTAACCGAGATTAACCTAGGTGGTACCGCTGTTGGTACCGGTATTAATACCCAAAGAGGTTATGGCACTATCGCCATTAATAAATTATCTGAGCTTACTGGTATTGAGTTTTCTGAAGCGGAAGATTTAATTGAAGCCAGCTCAGATATGGGTGCGTTTGTTATTTATTCAGCGACGTTAAAACGTTTCGCGTTAAAGTTATCTAAAATTGCCAATGATCTTAG
>NZ_JABSOV010000107.1 GCF_013215345.1 Colwellia sp.
AGATATTTTACAAGCAGAGAAAATGACTCAGCCATGTGCAACATAGTCCGCGTTGAAGTAGCAGTGTAGCTAAAGAATGTTTTAGCTACACGCTGTAATAACTGCTTAAATAACTGCTGTTAACTTTCTAGATATGCTTACTATTGCCAATAGATTCTCAAGTATTTTTCAGTTTGACTTATGTATCATTGAGAGAAAGCTATCAATTAATTTACTGTAAAGTCACTACAATAAATTAGTATAAAAACTCTAAAAAATCATCACTAAACTTCTAATTTTATTCAAACTTTTCACATTCATCACTGCAAATACAAATCTTTATATAACTATTGAGTATATCTTATAGCTAATTATATTTTTGGTGTTTTTTAAACCTACACTCCTTATTTAGCAACAACTGAGCTGGCATTAACAAACCATTAACACCGGACTTAACCTCAAAAGAATACACAATTTGTAACTATTTACTGTCGTTAACTAGAACAATTCAAACCACTGATTTTAAACACTAAAAACAGATCAAATATTGTACGGTGGATTTTTGTATGCAAATGGCGACAGATTGACCTTTGATTTTTATGTGTTAGCTTTAAATGGCGTAACAACTACAATGTTAAAAACATGTAAAGGAAGTAATATGAATAACATAATACTAATAAATAATGCCTTCAAATTAGGGGCAATATCTGTCGCTTTACTCAGTAACTCTGTTTACGCGACCACATACAACTGCACTGATTTACCTCAATGGCAAACAGGCCAAGTATCTGTTGCCGGCCAAATGGTCCAAACTGCTGAACAAGCATTTAAATCGAACTGGTGGAATAAAACCAATCCTGTTACTCATTCAGGTCAATGGCAAGAGTGGCAGAACCTCGGTACCTGTGATGGTAGTGTCACTGATAACATTCCGCCTACGGTAGCTATCATCTCACCTGTAAAAAATAGTTCTTTCACTAAAAATGACAGCGTTGTCTTTTCCGTGAGTGCTGCTGATGACGATGGTAGCGTGGCAAAAGTTGAACTGTATTTAGATGATGTAAAATTAACCACGTTAACCAATTCACCCTATGAATTTACTTGGTCTGCAGCCCTAGGAAGCCATATGGTAAAAGCCATAGCTTTTGATGATAAAGGCGCACAAACAAGCACAGAAAGTAATGCCTTAACCGTAACGGAAAAAGATACACCACCAGTAAATAAAGCGCCCACCGCGACACTTATGGCGAACTTACCTAGCAAAATTTTAATTGGTGATGCAATTACCTTTGAATATTCAGGCACTGACATCGATGGTCAAGTCACACAATTATCATTACTTGAAAATGGCGTGGTACTAAATACTATTAATGCCACTTCCGGCAGCTTTGTTTGGACAGCAACAGCTTTAGGCCAGCAAGCTTTTACGGTTGAAGCAACCGATGACAAAGGTGCAACATCTTTAAGTAATGCCATTAACTTTGCGGTAGTTACTGAAGGGCAAACTGGCAATGATGCTGATGCTTGTCGACCTGAAGGTTTATACCAAACACCAGGCGTAAACACACCATATTGTACGGTTTACGATCAAGATGGTCGTGAGTTGATGGGCACAGATCACCCGCGTCGTGTTATTGGTTATTTCACCAGTTGGCGTAACGGCGCAAACGAGCAACCAAGCTACCTAGTTAATGATATTCCCTGGGACAAAGTTACCCATATCAACTATGCATTTGCTCATGTAGACGCTAATCATAAAGTATCAATTGGCGATCCAAATTCACCGAATAATCCAGCAACCAATATGGAATGGCCAGGTATCGTAGGGGCAGAGCTTGATCCTAGCTTGCCATACAAGGGTCACTTCAATCTGCTCAATAAATATAAAAAGTTACACCCTAAGGTAAAAACATTAGTTTCTGTTGGTGGTTGGGCTGAAACAGGTGGTCACTTTGATGACAACGGCCGTGTAGCTGATGGCGGTTTTTACACCCTAACAACCAATGCTGATGGCAGTGTAAATCAAGCGGGTATTTCGGCCTTCAGCGCCAGCGCGGTTGAGTTTATCGAAAAGTACGGCTTTGATGGCGTTGATATAGATTACGAATATCCATCGTCTATGGCTGACTCTGGTCATCCAGACGATTTTATTTTTTCAAATGCTCGTCGAGCGCACCTCAATGCTTCCTATCAAGTATTAATGAAATCACTACGTGAAAGTCTCGATATTGCTGGTGAAGCCGCCGGAAAACATTACTTACTGACCATAGCTTCACCATCATCTGGTTACTTATTGCGTGGTATGGAAACCTTCCAAGCTACGCAGTACCTTGATTACGTAAATATTATGTCATATGACTTGCACGGCGCATGGAATTCACATGTTGGTCACAATGCCTCGCTTTTTGATACCGGTTTAGATTCTGAGCTAGCTGCATGGAATGTTTATGGCACTAAAGAATTTGAAGGTATTGGCTATTTAAATACCGACTGGGCGGTTAAATACTTCCGCGGTGGTTTATCAGCTGGACGTATTAATATTGGTATCCCTTATTACACTCGTGGTTTCAAAGATGTTACGGGGGGCACCAATGGTTTATGGGGTCAAGCGGCTTTTCCTGATCAAGCGAACTGTCCCAAAGGTACTGGTAAAGGCGATAAAAACAAGTGTGGTAATGGCGCTATCGGTATCGATAACCTTTGGCACGATACTGAAAATGATCGCGAAGTCCCTGCTGGCTCAAATCCACTATGGCATGTTAAAAATTTAGAGAAAGGTATTGTTGGTAGTTATGCAGCCGCTTACGGTCTAGACCCAATAAATGATGCTAGTGATGTGCTAACAGGCATTTATACCCGTCATTATGACAGCGCGGCCATAGCACCTTGGTTATGGAATGATGCTAAAAAAGTATTTATTTCTACTGAAGATGAAGAGTCTATGGCCACTAAGGTTGATTACGTTATCAACAATGGTTTAGGTGGTGTTATGTTCTGGGAACTTGCTGGTGATTTTGATTACGACGCAGCCAAAGGTGAGTATTTTATGGGCTCAACGATGACCACAATCGCCTATGATAAATTTAATCAAAGTGGCACTCCTTATGGTATTGATAAAGGTAACAAGACTTTTGTTAAACCTGCAGAAATGGTTGATATTAGCTTTATCGCCAAAGACTTCCCAGCGGGAGATGATAACTACCCTATCAGTCCAACTTTTGCCTTTACTAACAACTCAGCCATTGATTTTTCAGGGGCTAAAATATCATTTGATGTGCCAGTATCAACGTCAGCAATATTCAAATCAAACTGGAATGCCACCAAAAAGCTCAAAATGGCTATTGAGCACAATGCCTCAAATAGCGCCGGTAATAATATTGGTGGTTTTGAAAATGATTTCCATCGTTTTTCAATCACCTTAACCAATGAATGGGGCGGCGTCACAGAGTCATTTAATCCAGGTCAAACGGTGAATGCTCAAGTGATGTATTACATGCCAATTAGTGGCCCGGTTAACTTCACTATTGAGAAAGACGGGGAAGTATTTGCCTTCAAAGCTGAATACCCAAATTTACCGGAAGCAACTTCTAGTGGCACAGGTGGCGGTGACAACGGCGGAGGAAATGGCACAACATGTAACGGTATTGATGTTGCCACATTGTCGATTTATCCAGAATTCCCTCAGAAAGATTGGCAAGGTAACTCTAGCCATGCCAATCAAGGCGATATGGTTGTCCACAACGATACTGTTTTCAAAGCTAAGTGGTGGAGCAATTCAGAGCCTGGTGGGAGCGACTGGGATAGTGTCTGTAATTTATAGCTCCTTATAAACGAAACCGTTAATTCCAATAATTTAACAAGTTAACTTAACTAATTAATTTAACAAAATAAGCAGCGATAAATACTTAAGTATTTATCGCAAGGAGAAAGCTATGTCTAAAAATCATCTAAAAGTTACCTCAATCGCTATGGGTTTAGCACTAACCAGTGTTTTATCTACCATCAGTACGCAAGTTTCTGCCCACGGCTATATGTTCAGCCCAATGGCCCGCCAAGCATTTTGTGAATTACAGCAAGGTTATTGGTGGCCAGAAGATGGTTCAAATATTCCAAACGCCGCATGTCGTGCCGCATACTTAAGCTCTGGTTATTTTCAATTTGTTCAACTGCATGAATTTGCGGTAAATACCCGCGACTTTACTAATTTAGTTGCAGTAAAAGCCAATATACCCGACGGCACTTTGTGTGCAGGTGGTGATGATAAGAAAAAAGGTATGAATCTGCCCTCACCTCATTGGCAACGCAGCGATGTAGTCCCTAATGCTAATGGTGACATCAACATAAAATTTCTAGCAACCACGCCTCATAATCCGAGTTTCTGGCAATTTTATTTAAGTAACCCTAGTTATGATGGCAACACCATGCCACTTACTTGGTCAGATATCACCTTGGTGCAGTCACACGCAAATATCGATTTTATCAAAGATGCCGAGGACAGACGTTTTTATCAGATGGAAGTCAACATACCTGCTGATAGAGTTGGTGACGCTATTTTATATAGCCGTTGGCAGCGTGATGACGCAGCTGGTGAAGGCTTCTATAACTGTAGTGATATCACTATTGTCCGAGATACTGCTCAACCTGATACTTGGTTTGACGCTGGCTTCTTCTTAAAACAGGGGCAAACAGCAAACGTTGGTGAAACCGTTAGTTTGCGGTTATTCGATGCTACAGGCCAGGAGTTAATAAACCAACAGCTCGCGATAACTGAATTAAATCAAGCAACTTGGCCAAGTGATTTTGCGCAATCGTTAAATATGGATTACAGCCACTTACTCAATATTGGTGTAGAAAATGCCCAGGGTGATATCGCTTTTGATTCAACAAACCTACTCAGTAATGTCACCTATGTCGCCGATAAAGAGCATACTTTTGTGCTTTCTGTCCAAGCAGTACCAGTAAATACTGCGCCGATAGTCCATGACATCGACAATATTATTATCACCGAATCTGCTACTGAATCTATTCATGTGCATGCCTTTGATGATGAGCAAACTAATTTATCCTTCACTTGGCAAATACCCAATGAGATCTCTTACACAGGAGATGATGCCAATATCACGATTACCTCTCCTATGGTTGAAGCCGATACTGACTTCAACCTTAGTGTTGCTGTGTCAGACGGTATGTTAACTATCAGCAAGAGCTTTACTGTCACGGTGAAAAACAGTGTGGTAGACCCTACCATCCCATTATGGAACAGCACTACAGCTTATTCGGCTAACGATAAAGTGAGCTATGAAAACAAGGTTTATTCAGCCAAATGGTGGAACAAAAACCAAGCGCCGGATAACAGTAATGCTTGGCAACTCGAATCCCCTAACGATGGCGGCACGGCAATTTGGCATGCTCAGAATGAGTATTCACAAGGCGCTGTAGTAAGTTATCAACAAGTTAATTATCAAGCTAAATGGTGGACTAAAGGTGAACAACCTGATGCCAGTAATGTTTGGAAAAAACTTTAAAGCTATAAGAAAACCCACAATAAGAATACCCACAATAAGAATACCCACACAACAATGCTGAACATGCCATCGGTATAAAACAGTAATATTATAATAAGAGGAAATCATGAACAAAAAACTACTCACTATGTGCGCAATAAGTGCAGCACTATCATCACAACAAGCCGCTGCAGCGCCCGCTGCACCAAGTATTGATTGGACTCCACAAAACTACTCTTTTGTAGAAGTTGACCTAGAAGGTCAAGGCTCTTATAAAGACTTAGTTAAAGCCAAAGAGCAAGTCGAGATTAGTGTCAAATGGAACTCTTGGAGCGGCTCTGGTGGCGACAACTATAAAGTATATTTCGATAATACTATGGTAAACGAAGGTACTTTCGCTGCAGGCACAAAAAGCGGCGTTATTAACTTCCCTTATGCTCAATCTGGTCGTCATCAAATGACTATTGAATTGTGTGAAGGCACAGTGTGTGCAACCAGTGCAGGTAAAGAAATCGTTATTGCCGATACTGATGGTGGTCATTTAGCGCCACTTGCGATGAACATAGATCCAAATAATGGCACTTACCCAAGACAAATTGATAACGTGGTTGGTGCATATTTTGTTGAATGGGGAATTTACGGTCGCGGTTATGATGTTAGCCAGATACCAGCCGATAACTTAACGCATTTATTATATGGTTTTATTCCAATTTGTGGCGCTAATGAATCGTTAAAAGAAATTGAAAATGGCAATAGCTGGCGCGCATTAGAAAAAGCCTGTGCTGGCTCGGCTGATTACGAAGTGGTAATTCATGACCCATGGGCTGCAGTACAAAAAGCCTTACCTGGCATTGACTCAAACGATCCTATTCGTGGTACTTACGCGCAATTAATGGCGTTAAAACAACGTAATCCTGATTTAAAAATTCTACCTTCTGTTGGTGGCTGGACTTTATCAGACCCTTTCTATGGTTTCACTGAAAAAGCTAACCGTGATGTTTTTGTTGCTTCAATGAAGACATTCTTAAAAACATGGAAATTCTACGACGGCGTTGATATTGACTGGGAATTTCCCGGTGGCAGTGGTGCTTCACCAACATTAGGTGATCCAATTAATGATGGCCCTGCTTATGTTGCTTTAATGCAAGAACTACGCACCATGTTAAACGAATTAGAAGCTGATACAGGTCGTACTTATGAACTAACCTCAGCAATAGGCTCAGGTTATGACAAAATTGAAGATGTAGACTACGCCGCAGCTGCGCAGTTTATGGATTACATTTTTGCCATGACTTATGACTTTTTTGGCGGCTGGAACAATGTAACTGGCCATCAAACCGGTTTAAATTGTGGTAGCCATTTGAGTGTTGATGAATGTAATGGCACTGGTTTGGATGATAAAGGCGAACCACGTAAAGGTCCTGCTTATACCATCACTAATGCGGTAGATTTATTATTAGCGCAAGGCGTAGCGGCTAAAAAGATTGTTGTTGGTACAGCAATGTATGGTCGTGGTTGGGAAGGTGTATCACCAGATAACACCACTATTTTAGACAATCCAATGACAGCTGACGGTACTGGTAAATTGACTGGAACTAGTGCCCAAGGTGTTTGGGAAGCAGGTATTATTGATTACAAAGGCCTTGCTCAACATATGGTTGGCGCAGCAGGTACTGGTGTTAATGGCTTTGAAGTTGGTTACGATGAAATGGCTGATGCTGCTTATGTTTGGAATAAACAATCAGGAAAATTAATAACTTACGATAGCCCACGTTCGGTTATTGCTAAAGGTCAATATGTAAAAGCCAGTGGTTTAGGTGGCTTATTTGCCTGGGAAATTGATGCTGATAATGGTGATATCCTTAATGCAATGCATGAAGGTTTAGGTGGCAGTGTTGGTCCAATTAACAAAAAACCTGTTATTAGCTTAGCAAGTAGCTTTTCGGTTAATTCTGGTGAAATGATCACCATAGCGGCGACGGCAACTGATGCTGATAATGATGTACTAACTTATAGCTGGGCAGTTGATAGTGCCTTAACAACGGGCGCAACTAATACCACTTCTGTTGATATTACCGCGAGTACAGTGACACAAAATACTAATTATGTATTAACGCTAACCGTATCAGACGGTAAAACAAGTGTAAGTAAATCGACAACATTAACTGTCGTTGCACCAAGTACAGGTAATACCGCACCTGTTGTTAACGTTATAAGTGATGTAACGGTAGAAGAGGCAATGCAAGTTAGCATCGCAGTTGTGGCAAGCGATGTTGATAACGACCCATTAACTTACACTTGGCAAGTACCTACAGGTTTAACACTTGTCGGCTCAGGTGCCAATGTGACATTAACTGCTGGTGATGTAGCTGCTGATACTAACTATACCGTAAGTGTAGATGTTAGTGATGGTTCTGCCGTTACCTCACAAAGCTTTACAGTAACAGTAACTAACAAAACTACTGGCGGAACGGGTACTTGGGACAGCAGTAAAATCTATAATACTGGCGATACTGTTGTATATAACGATGTAACTTACAAAGCTAACTGGTGGACTAAAGGTGAAAAACCTGATCAAAGTGGCGCATGGTCAGAAGTGATTCCTGATGATGGTCAAGTAAGAGCATGGCGTGCAGATTTAGTTTATAACGGCGGCGATAAAGTTTCACATAACAGCGAAACTTATACCGCAGCCTGGTGGACTAAAGGTGAAGAACCTGGTGTTGCTAGTGTTTGGAAAAACTAGTACCAAGAATAACAACTGTAAATAATTATTAGCCATTCTCACATGGATGTGGACACCTACCTTTATTACTGGGTTAGGTGTATGGCTAGCAGCGAACACCTTACACTTTTGCACCTTTCTTCAGTAATGAAGTCAGGTGCTTTTTTGTATAATACCATTTTCATTAAGTTTGTGACCTTGTTGTGCGTAGAGAAAATAAATCAGGGCAAGGCGCTTGATTGAGCAATAGCTCGCTATTGGGATTGAGAGCAACGCAGACGTGGATTATTTTAACCTGCACAAGTGGGCAATAATTTTAATCATTGAAGCTTTATTGAAATATTTCCAGTAAACTAGCGCCGTTTTTCATCACTCTTACGGACGCTTTATTTTGCATACTCTAGCTCAACTTCTATCTGGCGAACTTCGCGGTATTAATCAGTTAAAACTCTCTGAAAACTTAACTGAATTTCCGCTAGAAATCTTAACCCTGGCTGATAGTTTAGAGATTCTCGATTTATCAAGTAATGCCTTATCGTCATTGCCTGCAGAATTAGCACAACTGACAAAACTTAAAGTGATCTTCGCTTCGCAAAATAAATTCAGACATCTACCGGAAGTATTAGGAAAATTACCTAACTTAGAAATGGTTGGCTTTAAATCAAACCAAATTACACAAGTAGCGGAAAACTCACTTCCCATGCAGTTACGTTGGTTAATTTTAACTGATAATCAAATTGAAACCTTGCCAGATTCTTTAGGTGAGCGACCTAGATTACAAAAACTGGCTTTAGCAGGTAATCAATTAACCGAATTACCACAAAGCTTAGCGCAAGCCCATAACCTTGAACTGGCACGAATATCTGCAAATAACTTAACTGAATGCCCTGAGCAACTTTTAAACTTGCCTAATTTAGCCTGGTTGGCTTTTGCCGGTAATCCATTTTCACAGTTAAGTATTACTGAAAAAGCTGAAGTAAAAACAGTTCCTGAGCTTTCATCCGATAGCTATACCCTAGAGCATGTTCTTGGCCAAGGCGCTTCTGGCGTTATTTCAAAAGCCCATTGGAATAGCGAACAATCGAAATTTCCAGCTGACATTGCCGTTAAGGTATTTAAAGGGGAAGTGACCAGCGATGGCTACCCCGAAGATGAACTACAAGCATGTTTGCAAGTAGGTGATCACCCAAATTTAGTACAATCATTGGCGCAAGTGAAGGAAGACTTAGACTCTGGAGGTAAGTACCTAGCATTGATCATGAGTTTGATCCCTGAAACTTACCAAAACCTTGGCCTGCCACCGTGTTTTAAAAGCTGTACCCGCGATACTTTCCCACAAGGTTTTAGCTTACCTATTACCCTTATTACTAACATAGTGCAGCAGATGGAAGATGTCTTTAGCCACATGCATAACAGTAAAGTCTGTCACGGTGACTTATACGCTCATAACACCTTATTTGATGTGCTAGGCAATATCATATTTGGCGACTTTGGCGCTGCCACTAGCTATCAAATGCTAACACCTGTACAGCAAGACAAAGTTCGAAAAATTGAACACCGAGCGCTAAATCATTTTATTGATGATTTATTGAGTATTTGTATTGAGCAAGATAGGAATAGTGAAGCGTTTAAGCTGTTGAAAGAGCGTGTAAGCCTTTAAAAAATATAAAAAAGCGTGCAGATGAATATCTACACGCTTTTTAAGTTCTGCTAAGTTTAGGTAACTTAAACTAACTAGCTAAACTTTGAATTGATTCACTACTGTCGTGAGATTTTCAGAATAAGTCTGTAACCCCTGCAAACCATCACTCATTTCAGCGGCACCTTGCACGGTATCTTCGGTCAAAGCCCTAACATTTTCGATGCTTTTCGATACTTCTTCGGCAACAGTTGACTGCTGGGTAACCGATAGCGCAATTTCTTGTGTTTGGTTCTGAATGCTAGTTATAACACCGGTTATCTCAGTTAATACACCCTGCACTTGTTCAGTCAATTCAACACTAGACTGCGCTTCTGTACGGCTACTTTCCATCACTGTTACCGCTCTTGACGCTGTAGTTTGTAGCTCATCAATAATTTTTTCGATACTCGCGGTAGATTCTTGTGTCCGCGAGGCCAGAGTTCTCACTTCATCAGCAACAACGGCAAAACCACGACCTTGCTCACCCGCACGAGCTGCTTCAATAGCCGCGTTTAATGCTAATAAATTGGTTTGATCGGCAATACCGCGAATCACACTCAACACTTCACCAATACTCTGGCTATCTTCTTTAAGCTTATTAACCACAGTTGCTGCGGCACTAATATTTTCAGCTAATTTGTTGATTCCGGCAGTAGCTTGGTTAACCACTGACGCCCCTTCAGCAACTTGAGTTTCAGCACTATTGGCCAACTCTTGCGATAAATTAGCGTTATAAGATATTTCACTACTATTTTGCGCCAATTCATTAGCCGAAGTCGCCACCATATCAATTTCTTGTTTTTGTTCTTCAATAATATCGATAGTTTGTCTACTGATAGAAGAAGCAATAGCAGTTGATTGCCCTACTTCGGCAGTAATCACCACGGTTTCTTTCACCAAGGCTTGAATTTTATCGATGAAGGTATTGAATTCTTTTACTAATTGACCAATTTCATCATTTTTAAGTGGCTCAATGCGCTTAGTCAAATCACCATCACCTTCAGCGATATCATGCATGGTTTGCTGTAAACGAGTGAGACGCTTAGTTAGCGGTAATACCATCACATAAACAACCACTGCGACTAAGCCTATGATAATGAAAACGATAAAGCTTGATGACCAAAAAGCCTGAGTCACGGGCTCAGAAATAAGGTTTTCTGGCACCATAAAACCTAGCTTCCAGTTCATTTTAGGCATGTCACTGCTGACCTGATTAAAGATAACTTTATACTGTTCACCTTGCCACTCAACATTGCCGATGCCTGACGCGCTATTCAAGGCGAGGTTCTGTAATTGAGTAAAGCCAGACGCATCGTTAAATTTAGCGTCGATATCTTGCATTAAATCACCTGGCGAGAAACTAGTATTGAAGCCAGGAAAGAACACCAACTTACCGGTATCTGTCATTAAAAATGCTTCACCTTCGCCTTGATACTTAATTTTAGAGAGTAAATCTTTACCTATGGTGGAGATTAAAATATCAATACCACCAATGCCTAGTAGCTTGCCATTAGGTAGGTAATAAGGCCCTGTTACTGTCGCAGAAATTGAACCGTCATTATTATCAACAGCAGGGTCGGTAACATACATTTGTCCTTGGTCTAGACCATTAGTCCACCAAGGTCTTTGATTGGTGTAATAGTCGGCGTCAGTATAGCGACCATCTAAATCAAAATATTCATGGGTATTTTCACTGCCAAAAAAGACACTTTTAATAGCAGGTTCTTTAGTTGAGAAGTATTTGAAATATTCGGTGACTTGCTGGTATTGCTTGTTGTTATCAATGTCTGACAGTCGTTGGTCATAATCAGAAAACCAGTCGATAACTTGTGGGCTGGCAAAAACACTGTGGACTATTTGCCCCTTAGCTTCAAAGAATCCACGTACTTCTGCCGATTGCAGTTTAACGATATCTTCAATTGAGCGGGTGATTTGTTTGCGAGTATCGTCACTTACATTAGAAAGAATAAAAAATGAAGTGGTGATCAGTAACAGCGCGACTGCGCCTGATATGCCAGCAACTAACTGACGCATAATAGAACGGTTTATAAAATTAAACATGAACTTCCTACTGCTTGATGGGTGTGGAACAAGTTTTAGCTTTTATTATCTGAAATCAAAATGTTAATTTTGATAAGACAAAAACTGTATCATGGCTCGAATGAAATGGCTATCTACCGAGGCACATAGCTCCATAAGTGAGCTGATACGCTTTAATATCATTCTATTGATAGGATATGCGCTGATTTGCCTGACTGTAAGTCACTTAAGCTCTAGCCGACTAAATAATCCAGATAACAGCCAATACCTTAGGACTTAACTGTTGGTAAGTTCATATTTTGTTAATTAAAAATTAGCTATTCTGACACTGCAGTTAATAAAGTGAAAGCCCTGCATTTTATCTAGGGCTTTCATTGCCTTATCAATAATTATGTCTTCGTGAATTAAAAACAAAGACATGCACTGTAGTTATGGCGTCCAAGGACTTAGTGGAATCTTGATTTCACTATCACTAAACCACTTGATACTTAAAGGCTCACCCGCATCAGCAATAGTTTCTTCACTCACGTCTTTTCCTGTGCCCAAATTAACTTGGAAGTTATGGTTTTTGTTAACATCTAACACCAAAACTAAGCGACTGCCCTTGCCAATAATTTTTGCCGTCATTCGACCGTTTACCAGTGGAATAATGGTCTTCTCATGTGGCGTCAGTAATTGGCGGTCACTCATGTCTTTTGCGTAACTGGCACGACTGACATAATTATTGAAGTGAAACAACTTGCCATCACTTTGCAATTCGTAAAAATTAAAACCAATATCAACATCCCTTTTATTTATCGCTAAAGTGAAATGTCCGCTAAGAGCACCAGCCAACTGCTGTGGCTCAGTCATGGCTTCGGTCATAAAGACCAAACCGCTAGTGGTATTTAACTGAGCTGAAATGATGGCGCTTGGTTCAGAGTTATGCTGAGTCGTTCTATC
>NZ_JABSOV010000108.1 GCF_013215345.1 Colwellia sp.
TGGTAAAGATCGGGTAATGCAAGTGCCAGCAGTGATGGCTGGTGAAGATTTTGGCCGCTATTATCGCGCGGATACCAGCATTAAAAGTATGATATTTTGGGTAGGTGGTGTGCCACATGATAAATGGCAAGCGGCACAAGAAACTGGCGCAGCTTTACCATCTCTACACAGCCCGTTTTGGGCTCCTGATGCCGAAAAGGTTATTGCTACGGCAACACAAGCAATGAACAGTGCGGTATTAACGATTTTGGCGAAGTAACTGCTTAATATATTAGCAAAAGCGACTAGTTAAAACTCTAGTCGCTTAATATCAGCTAATCTCGTCCTTAAACGACTGACTTGACCACTTTTATATCCAAGCGTTTAGCAATACGATTTAAATTGGCTCGATCTGTTGATAAGCGCCTTGCCGCTGCCGCCCAATTACCCTGCTCTTCTTTGAGAACACGACTAATCAATTGCTTTTGAAAATTTTCAGTCTCTGTCTTTAGGGGTAAAATAGCACGCTCATCTGTTGTCGATGAAAAAGCATTTTCAGCAATAAGTTCTATTGGTTGCTCTACTCCTACCGCTTGCAGTGAGCCACAATCCTCAGGCTCGATAGCTATTATCGCCTTACCACGCTGGCGGGCACGCGCCTTTAGCGTCGCTCGGCTGACCACGTGCTCTAATTCGCGCACGTTACCTGGCCAATCATATTGTGTTAAGTGGACAATCGCTTGTTCAGTAATTTTTAACTGAGCAATACCAAGCTTACGCCGAGTTTGTTCGACAAAATATCCCGCTAACAATTGCACATCGCCAACCCTTTCATAAAGCCTTGGCACTCTAATGGGGTAGACACTTAATCTATGGTACAAGTCGGCACGAAAACGCCCTTCGCCCACTTCTTCTTTTAAGTTTCTGTTGGTCGCAGCAACAATACGAACATTCACTTCTTCAACATTATCTTGACCGACAGGTTGAATTTCATTGCTTTGTATCGCTCTTAATATCTTACTTTGTGCGGCTAAAGGTAACTCCCCAATTTCATCTAAAAACAAGGTGCCGCCATCGGCGAGAGCAAACTTACCGGCACGGTTTTTATCCGCGCCAGTAAAAGCACCTTTTACATGACCAAATAATTCACTCTCAATTAGATTTTCGGGTAAGGCCGCGCAATTTACATAAACCATAGGGCCATGTTGGCGTAAGGACTTTTGATGTAAGGTACGGGCAACCAACTCTTTACCAACACCCGTTTCACCATAGATTAAGATATTAAAATCAGATGATGCGACTATATCTAACTCTTGTTTAAGTTGTGACATGATAGGGCTATCACCGATAAGTTCTCCACCATCACGCTTCCATGCTTCTTCTGTTAACTCCGCGACCACCAGCTGAGAGTGATCAGCCCTACTTTCAAGTTGTTCTAACAACAACGCTGTATTCAGGGTTGCTGCGGCCATGGCTGATATGACCTCTAGGGTGCGTACTTCGATATCTTCAAAGTCGTGTGGCGTAAGGCTATCGATGGTTAATAATCCTAAAAGCTTATCATCATAATACAGTGGTAAACCCATGCATGAATGCACAGGTAAATCCCCCGCTCTATCTATTAACAAACCATCATAGGGATCTGGTAATGGTGAGTCAGCGGCAAATCGAATCGGCGCTTTAGACTGACAAAGCTCAGCAAACCTAGGGTGCTCTGCAATGTAAAAACGTCGCCCTAAAGTATCTCGACTTAAACCCTGCAAGGCGATGGGTTTAAGGATATCGCCATGATAGGAGAGTAATGCCACAGCATCGCAAGCAATGGTTTTCTTAACTGTATCTAATAAGCGGTCAAATCTATCCTTGCTATTTAAGCTAGTAGCTAGATCAAGCGCTAGTTCAATAACTGCTGATGATGATATTTGTTTCATACCTTTCCTATAATATTTTTCCTGAAAGAGTCGTGCTGATAATGCTCTTAATCTAATAACGCTTTACCAAATAACTCTGTGCATAGGACAAAATAACACGAAGGAGTCATATTGACCACAACAACACAGAGTCATTTAGACTACACGCAAACACAATAAAAACATAACATCATGAATTAACTAAATAAAAATAGTTGGCACTTACTTTGCTATATACAGAGTAAGTAATAAAATAAATCAAAGCAGACAGGATCCAGCATGTATTCGCAATTTATCATCGCTCGTCAACTACCCAATATAGAAAACGCATTAAGCTTGCAAAAATGCTTAGTGATTGGCAACTACCTAATGCTGACCTCTTTTTTAGTGGTGACTAGCTGCATATTTATCACCTTCGGCTATGACCAACACTTTGCCATTTCAGCGCAAATATCGGCCCATATAGCCACCATAGTTTTTGCTGGTTTACTTAAAATTGGTTATGTACTGCGCTGTGTTGCTTTACACGGTTTTGGCAAAAGGAACTTTTAACATGCTACAAATTCAAGACCCTGAAATTACTCAATTAAGCCATACCGCTCACGGAAGTGAGCTGCAAGGATATGCTCAACAAGGCTATGACAACCAAAACCTTATTGTGCTCAATTATATAGACCAACATCCAGTATTAGACTTACCGTTTAGAAGCTACTTTTTTCTGGCTGTCGCTAGCTCACTATTCGCGCTAGGCATTTGGGCAGCGTACTTAAATGGTTATTTCACTTTTAGCGGTAATGGTATTTCACCGTTAACTTGGCATATTCATGAAATGATTTTCGGCTTTGGCGCCACGGTAGCCGTTGGTTTTATTCTCACTGCTGCGCAAACTTGGACAGGTCAGCCAAGTATAAAAGGCTGGCCAGTACTCGGTTTTATTGCACTTTGGCTATTAATTAGAGTGGAGTTATTTATTAACCTGCCTAGCACCATCATCATGGCAATTGTCTTGCAAAGCTTTTGGTGGCTTGGCTCGATAATCGTTTTTACTCGTTTGGTGCTAAAAAGTAGCAACCGCCGAAATTACCTTTTTATTCCATTATTATCAATTTTAATGCTGCTTAACATTGCCCTACTCCTGCTCGATTTTAACGGCCACTATGAGTTAGCTCGTCATATTGCTCGCACCTGTGTCTTAATGTTTTGCTTGTTGATGGGAATTTTAGGCGGCCGAGTAATTCCATTTTTTACTGTCTCCGGCGCTAAGCTAGAGCCGATAACAGTACCTAGTTGGCTGACACCTTTATTAACCATCACTTCAATTTCAGGTGTACTGGTGTTTTTTAGCTCGGCCTTTATTGATTTACCCTTTAGCCCCGCGGGGTTGATGATAACTGCTGGCCTGCTGCACCTTATTAGACAGTGTTACTGGCGTAGCTTTGCCACCAGAAATATCGCTTTATTGTGGTCTTTGCACCTTGCTTATTTCTCCCTTGGCTTAGGGTTAATTTTATTAGGCATGAGTTACTTAACAACCCAGACTATTGAATACCTCCACATAGCAATTACCTTCGCTGATGCACTGCATTTGATCACTATCGCGGCAATGGGCTTAATGATCTTTGCCATGATGAGTAGAGTATCTCTTGGTCACACCGGCAGAGCCTTAACACCAAGTAAACTGGTGTCATGGATATTCTTTCTTATTCTTTTTTCTGCGCTGACACGAGCAATTTTGCCCAGCTTAGTTCAGCAACCACTTGTTAGTTGGAATGTTAGTGCCATAGCCTGGCTAATCGCGGGAATGCTTTTCTTGAAAGTTTACCTGCCTATTTTAACGACTAAAAAAATAGTTAAATCTTTTCGTCATTAAATAAGCCAAGACAAACTTAAATAAATATTAATTCAAAAGATCCTAAGGTGACTTTACCTTGGGCATATTCATCATTTCAGTTTACCTTAGGAGTAATCATGTTAACTGATAAGCACATCGATATAATAAAAAGTACCATTCCCCTTTTAGAGAACGCTGGTCCCGCGTTAACCGATCATTTTTATCAACGACTATTCAGCCATAATCCTGAGTTAAAAGACATTTTCAATATGGCCAATCAACACTCAGGTAGACAGCAAGTTGCTTTGTTTGAAGCGATAGCTGCCTATGCTAAAAATATTGAAAATCTAGCGGTGTTAACTACTGCGGTAGAACGTATCGCGCAAAAACATACCAGCTTTAATATTAAAGCGCCGCACTATGCTGTAGTTGGTCACCACCTTATTGAAACGTTGCGTGAATTAGCCAGTGATGCATTCACCGCCGAGGTTGAAGAAGCGTGGACAGCAGCCTATCAGTTTTTAGCACAAATTTTTATTGATAGAGAAGCAGAACTTTACCAACAGCGCGCAGAAACATTAGGCGGTTGGCGCGATGCTAGAACATTTACTGTGGTCGATAAAATAGTTGAGTCAAAACTAGTTACCAGCTTTATTTTTATGCCTGTTGATGACAAACCGGTAATAGCATATCTGCCTGGTCAGTACCTAGGCATTGAAGTGTGCGACCCAAATAGGGAGTTTAAAGAAATTCGTCAATACTCTTTATCTGATAAAGCCAATAATGAAACTTATCGAATTTCAGTTAAACGTGAACTAGCAGAAGTTGCTGGCGCTACTGCTAAAAAATTGGCTCCTAAAGGCATAGTGTCTAATTATTTACATGATGATCTACAACTTGGTGATGAGATTGATTTGTATGCACCAGCAGGAGACTTTTTCTTTACTGACCGTCAAGCGCCGGTAGTGTTGTTATCAGCAGGGGTAGGTATAACGCCAATGCAAGCCATGTTAGAGACACTAGCCCAGCAAGGTTATAACGAGTCAGTGCATTATTTACACGCCTGTGAAAATAGTGAACAGCATTCATTTGCAGCCAGAACCACCGAGCTTATTAATGAAAATAATTGGCAGCAAAACATTTGGTATCGTAATGAAGTCGTTGAACAAGATTATATTCATCACGGCATGATGGATTTAACTAAAGTAGACTTACCTATTGAGCAAGGAAATTTTTACCTTTGTGGCCCGATTGCTTTTATGCAATTTGCTAAGCAGCAGTTACTAAATCTAGGGGTAGTGGCGTCAAATATTCATTATGAAGTGTTTGGTCCACATGCTGATCTGTAACTAAAATAAGTCGCTTAAAGCACCAAGAAAAACAGCGTTTAACTGAGCTTAGTTACACTTAATTTAGCTTAGCTAAACTTAGTTAGTGCTGTTTTTATATAATATTTTCTCTATAGAAAATACTATATATAGAAAAACCGCACAGCACACCTAATTGCATATAATTTTTCAGGGCATTATCTATCGATATATTAGTATCTACCGCAGTGGCGCTTTCAATTGCCCTAGCAAATAGCTGATCATTGCTAAATGATTGCAGTAAGGCAAATTCACGCGCCGTTATGACCATCATGTCAGTTTTTAGACCCCGCCTAAAAAGCAGAAAAAGTATTACTAGCGCCATCTAGGTCTAACTCAAGATCTTGGTTCATCTGCCAAATTTTATCAATAGGATGTGTCGATTTTATTAAAGCCACCGCTGGAGCAAGTGAGAACTTCAATTGCAAGGCGTCTGCTGGAGAAATTTTTGCCAGCTTAGTCCAATCAAATCCACCACTGTCCTGTCCTAATGAGCTTTGATGAAATAACCACTCAAGCTCAGCAACATCTTTTAGGTAAGTTAAATGTTTAGCTTGTTCCAATTAAGCTAAAAATTGTGGAAAATTTTCGCCGTAATCATCCATGTTCCCGGTTGTTGGCCAATGAGTAAAAATATATAGTGGATATAGTAAATAAATTTCAATAATAACTGTTTTTTATTTGAACAGTGTTTTGCTAAGCTGAATGAGACTGGTATATACAGCGACCAAATGTAGGCTATTCTTTTAATGATTAAGTTTATTTAGGTGATTAATATGAGTTTAAATACTGTGCCCGCAGGTAGACATTTGCCTGATGATATTAATGTCATTATTGAAATACCCGCCAATGCCCTACCGATAAAATATGAAGTAGACAAGGATACTGGGGTCTTGTTTGTCGACCGATTTATGTCAGCACCTATGTATAATCCCTGTAACTATGGCTATATAAATCATACCCTTTCCCTCGATGGCGATCCTCTTGATGTTTTGGTACCAACGCCCTTCCCTTTACAGGCGGGTTGTGTGATTCGCTGTCGGCCAGTCGCGGTATTAAAAATGACGGATGAATCGGGGCAAGATGCAAAAATACTAGCAGTACCCCATAAGAGCTTAAGTAGGGAATATGAAAATATCGTTGATGTCGACGACTTACCTAAACTATTAACGGCTCAAATCACCTTATTTTTCGAACGCTATAAAGAGCTTGAAGAAAACAAGTGGGTTAAAATAGAAGGCTGGCAAGGCATTGAACAGGCCCGTAAAGAAATACTCACTAGTTATGACAGAGCATTAGCTAAATAAAGCGCTAAAAAAATACAGCTATAGCATAAATAAAATTTAGCCATAGCTAGCCATGGAGGTAACTACCTTCAAAATTTATCAACTCGCTAGTGACCTAATGTAACTGTGGCTGAAAGCACTTAGTGGCTTAAAGCAATAATTGCGCCCTCTAAAATATCCCTATCAAAAGTGTAGTTTTTTTGGTGGAATAAAATTTCAACTTGATTGTTTTTTAATACATCCGTTATATCAAACTCATCACCAAAAGCTATTTTCACATTGTCATCACGTAAATGGATATTGGTCTTAGACAAGTAATGTCCAATTGCTATTTTATTTCGGTCATATTTCATATCGCCCCCATTTAATAATAGTCGCTTAAGTGACAAAAGCACTAACGAAATTACACCTTCCCTGCAAATTCAAGGCAGGAAAAAAAGCCCTTAATACACTAAGCTTGTATATGAAACGCTACACATTAAGGGCAATCATTATGAAAATGAATGACATTCACAGTGAAATCCAAACAGGCATTATCAATTATCTATCAGTGCACCCAGAAGCATCCGCTTCAGTGCAGCGTATATGTAATCAATGGCTTGCTAATGAAAGATATGCACATAATATTGATCAAGTACAAACCGCTGTTAATGCGCTATTAACCAGAGGCGAAATGCACAAGCGTTCGGACTCAGAAATATACACCCTGTAGTATTTACCGCTTTGTTTGGCAAAATGAGTTAAGAACTGACAACGAATAATTTGTCGATGCTATGGTTGCCTGCTCGGTGCCCATTAAAGATCAGAATGGCAAATTGTTTACCTGTCTTTTCACTGATGCTCCTGTGAACCGCAAAGTTTAGCTGACTTATTAGCTTTTGAGTCAGTATTACGCCAAGCCGCCATCGAGTTAGGAGACTTGCTCAATTGCCATAGAAGCTCATTGTAATCAAAGAAAAACACCTATCATAACCTATATTTAATGACTTAGACTCACCATCAAAGAAACAAAAAAGCAAACAGGAATCACTTCTATTTGTATTTACACTCATTTCAAATTCACCTATGATAGCGCTTACAAAAAAAGTGAGCTACTAATTAGATAAACCAAGTGAAAAGCATGAGAAAAAAATTATATAAATGGCATTCCTATGGTGCACTTATTGCCATGTTACCTTTATTTATCATTTCTTTGACCGGCAGTATTTTAGTTTTCAAGGTTGAATTAGATACCTTGTTAATGCCGGAAAAAATGATGGTTGGCAGTGATTCACCTGTCACTCGTTTACCGTTAGATACTTTAATGGCAAAGGTAAAAATAGCATACCAAAATCATGAAATTGGCAGTTGGGAAATATTTGATGATAAGCAAAGAACGGATACCGCTTACCTGATCAAACATCAATCAAATACTTGGTCTAAACTTTATCTTAATCAATACACAGGAGAACTTCTCTCCAAGCCTGTCGGCTTATCGGACGATTTAACTGATTGGTTACTTGATCTACACTTTAAATTACTGCTTGATACCAATGGCATGTTTTTAGGTGCAATAGTCTCGTTGTTGCTATTATTTCTAGGCATCAGTGGCCTAATTTTATATCGTAAATTTTGGTTAAACTTTTTTACTTTACGGTTTTCACAAGCAGGTAGGATATTTTTTAGCGATCGGCATAAAATGGTCGGTATTTCGAGTTCTCCGGTCATTCTTATATTGGCTTTTACCGGAGCTTACTGGAACATAGCCGAAGTCGTTCATGAAGTCTCAGAGCACATTATTGAAGAACCCTATTTAATTAACAAAACACTTTATGATCAGTCACTTTCAATCCAGAAACTGCATGACAGTACTAAAAATTATATTAAAGATTTTGAGGCTACCTATCTGTTAATGCCCTATGAGCCCGAAATGAACATTACCTTTTATGGTAAAGTTGCTTCGGATAACCCACTAAACAGTGATTATTCGAGCACTATTACTTACGATAAAAACTCGGGGAAAATGCTACATTCACAAGATGTTAGATCCGCGAATGCTTTACATGTAACCATTGATAGCTTTAGAAAGCTGCACTTTGGCCATTTTGCTGGCTTGACTAGCCAATTAATATGGTGTCTGTTGGGTTTAAGTCCTTTGATACTCGCTTTTTCAGGTCTTTATTTATACTGGTATAGAAATCGCAACAAAAAAAAATTTTCAAAGCTGACTTACCGTAAAGTAATAAGCTCTAACTGATTATAGCCACGGTTATTTAATTGCTTTTTGAGTTGAGTTAACTTAACGGTTATCTCAACTCTGGAGTTAACTATCCCCCAATGGCTGACCATAACTAAATTCGACTCTATTGCCATCAGGGTCTAACACCCCACAATAATAGCCAACTGGGTATGGCTCTTCTTTAACCGGCCACAACAGTCGACCGTCACTTTTAGCTTTATTGGCTATAGCATCGACTTGTTGCTTACTTGCTAAGGCAAAGCCCAAGTGTGAAAAGTCCATTGATGATTGTTGATGCCCTGGACCCCCAGGTAAGAGCACAAAAATAAATTGCTTCGCTTTACCAGGCTCTGCTAACCAAATAATGTCTTTGCCATTCACATGCCTCTCGCGGACTAACTCCATGCCGGCATAGTCTTGGTAAAAAGTGACACAGCTAGCGACATCTTTAACATGCAAGGCGATATGAGTTAAGCAGGCCATCATAAATGCCCCCAACTAACCTAAGAAAAATGTTCGTAACTCTCCGACACTCGGCTGAGATCTAAATATCAAACTACCATTAATCAGTATATTGGGTGAGTGACGTATATGATGGGATTCAACTAATTCAGGATTATCTTCAATATATTCAACGCAGTAATTTATACCAACATCGTCGAGCTCACGCTTTAGGTTAGGTAAACAAAAATCGGTGTGTGTTACTAAAATTTGTACATGCATAATAGACCCCTAGCTAGCAATTTATTTACCATTAAGCTAAGTATAGCTAGGTATTTACCTTTACTGTTTTATCGCTAAGCCGTCACAATATTTTTCATTGAAGTTCAGTAGCGGATAAACCTTTATCTTTTCAGTGATACCTAAGTACTATGCTCTTATCAAGATATTTTCTTAACCTCTATATCAATTATCAGACGTTTGCGTCCCTGGCCCCAGCGATAGCCACCTAAAGCGCCATCGCCACTTATGACTCGATGACATGGAATAACCAAGGCGACATTGTTGCTCGCACATGCATTGGCAACAGCTCGGTAAGCTTTAGGAGAACCAATAGCTTGAGCGATTTCACCGTAAGACATCATTTCCCCATAGGGAATAGTTCTTAAAAAATCCCATACTTTTTTTTGAAATGCTGTCGCCCTGATATCTAAAGGCAAGTTCAGCTCAGTTGAACAACCCGCTAAATACAAGTTGAGTAAACTTAACCAATGATGCAATTGCGGTGCGCTTTTTTCGGCCATTAAGCTAATCTCAGCCCTTGGGTATTCTGCGACGAGTTGAGCGAGTAATTGATGTTTAGTATCGCCAAATTGTAAAAATGATAAACCTTTATCTGTTGCCGCGATCAATACAAGACCTAAATGGGTTTCACCAACAGCATAAGATATTGTTACGCCATCACCGCCTTTAAGGTACTTTTTAGGCGTCATGCCAAGATGACTATTCATTCGGCCATAAATAACCGAGCTGGACTCAATACCTGATTGATAAATAGCCTGGCTGACATTATCGCTTGCGCGTAAGTTTTTCTTGAGCGAATTTAGCTGAACTTGGTCAATATAACTTTTTGGCGTGACATCTAAATACTTTTTAAAAATCCTATTGATTTGAAATTGAGTGATACCAATAGAATGAGCTAATTGCAAAGCAGTTAACGAGCCCTCATTGTGCTGTTCAATTATTTTACAGGCATGAAGCAGCCTGATTAAACCGGTATCTTGTTGAGCATTCCTGTCAGGCTGGCAACGCTTACAAGCTCGATAGCCATCAGCTTGAGCCAAAGCAATACTGTCAAAATAAATGACATTTTTTCTTAGTGGTGTCTTACTTTTACATGAGGCATGACAAAATATTCTGGTGGTTTTTACACCGTAATAAAATTGAAAATTAAATGCTGAGTCATGCTCAATTATTGCTTGCCAGTATATATCATCGGCCATATTGACTACCTTTATTGTCATGCTGTCTTTCTATCAAGTCTTAAGCTGTAACAGCCGTATGCCACATACCTGGCGATAATAAACTTAACGCTAGCTTGTTGAAATAGTTCAACAATAATTTGCTCGACATTGGCGGGAGTAACTAACCGAGCAGCATAGATAGACTCATGTTCATCATAGGCTCTTAAAACAAAACTATCACCAAAGTAATCATTAGCTGAGTTAGTCGGTAGCGGGAATTTATCATAATTAACCAACTCGTTAACTTGGTTAGCCAAGACAAAAACAGCGCCATATTCCTTATAAGGGCCGGGCTTTGCAAACGGACAATAACTGGCGAGTATTAATGCCTCACCAACATTCGCTCGCCGCAATACGTCTCGACACGGCTCTCCGCCCATTGCCACCTGAGTAACTACCGGCTGATTTTGATCATCTATGCCCGATTCTCTTACCTTAATTAAAAAATCGCTGCGTATTGGTGTTATTTTATAATTCACTATTAATCCTTAAGTTTTCGATAACTAATTAAAGCTAAAGTGATTTAACTTTTGTTAAGCATAAACTTCATGTTAATGAGTAACTATCGGATTATTGCGCTGCAAGTTAAAATATCTCATCATTTAAGAGTAAAAAACGACCTCTGCTGGGTTTTAGTTATCTTAGGCATGTGCCATGCTGAAAGCTCTTATTTGACCTTTGAGAACAGAGAAGTTTAATCACAGCAATACCATTATCAGCAACTTGACTTTATTGGCGTAAAAATATCAATAAGCCCCAATCCAGCAAGTGTGTTTCCTATATAAAGAGCTTGATCACTTTGTTAGATAAAGTGATCATCTAGCTGTCTATTTGATCTTACAAACTTAATAACAATTTATTGATGACTTCATTTTGGAAAGAGACAAAGTTATATAAGGAACTAGTATGAGAAAACTCTCCGCTAAAATAATACCTAAACTAGTATCTAAGCTAAAAAAGCTAAAATTAATTTCATTAGGTTTTTGCCAAATTTTTCTGTATTTACTTATCGGTGAGTTGTTGAGTACTTTAATCCCATTACCGCCCGCAATCATTGGTTTAATCGCTTGCTGCGGGGCTTGCTTATTATTACAGAAAGTACCTGAGTCACTTGATATCGCCAGTAGTTTTTTACTAAAAAACATGGCGATATTTTTCATCCCTTATGTGGTGACAATTACGCTCTTTTGGCCTGCCTTAGCCGATTATTGGCTTGCTTGTTTGTTGGCACTTTTCATCAGTACCTTAATTACCCTATCTTTGACCAGTATAGTCAGTGATAAACTCATTGAACGTGCAGTACAAGAATCAACAAAGCGCTCAATAAATCATGCTGCGATGGATGACAAAAAATAATGCCAAGCTCAACCATGCTACTTATGCTCGCTGTTAATTTGTTAATAACTTGCACAGTTTTTAACTTATCAAGCAAGTTATATCACTACAGTAAGCATTTCCCTTTAACACATCCGTTAATACTCAGTGGCCTAGTATTGGTCGCCTTATTATCTGCCTTTGATATTGCCATTGAAGATTATCAACAAAATAGCCAAGTAATTATGATGATGCTAGCGCCAGCAACGGTGGCCTTAGGCGTTCCGCTCTACAAAAACTTAGCGGTATTAACGAAATACAAAAGCGCTATATTTATCCCTTTACTACTGGGTGCAATAATATCGCCCTGCTCGGCGCTATTATTACTTTGGTTGTTCAAGGTTGATAGCTCATTACTGTTGAGCATGATCAGTAAATCTATCACCTCGCCCATTGCTATTGATATCACTAAACTCGTTGGTGGCATTCCTGCTATCGCGGTGATCTTTGTTATTATCAGTGGCATTATTGGCGCCGCTTTAGCAACACCGTTATTTTCCTTACTGGCAATAAAACACGATATCAGTAAGGGACTATCATTAGGAATTGCTTCTCATGCCATAGGTACATCCTCCGCTGTGCAAATTAGTGAGCAGTGTGCCGCATTTGCAGTATTAGCTATGTGTTTAAATGGCTTATTAACCACCCTGGTTATTGTGCTTTATTCACTCTTTTAATTAGCCAAACTACCAAAAAAAAATAACTGCATTAACTTAGTTAGCTTTCTTACTGTCAAGATTGATAATATAGCCTCATCGAACGTTTTTTAAGGTAAAATCACCTTGCTAAAACCTCCTTCCCCCTTTACCTGGAAAATATAAATCATGCGAGTAGCCGTTTCTCAGTTTGCCACCTCCTTAAATACTCAAGAAAACCTAGCAAGCTGTATTCGTA
>NZ_JABSOV010000109.1 GCF_013215345.1 Colwellia sp.
GGTTAAAAAGCTTTTGTGGGGCGGAGAGTTTTGGTCTGATGGATTCTTCGCTAATACAGTAAGTAAGCATGGTGACGAATCAGTTATTCGGAACTATGTTAAGAATCAAGGCAGTGATGCAAAATATATAAAACTACATGATTCTAATCAGCTCATGATATTCGAGTGAGTACCCGATACCTCGCCCCTTGGGGCGGGGTTATTCATTTAAAGCTTAACCATTTAAAATAAATGGTTATATTCTTGTTAAAAGTTAACTTATCGGTCGGGTTTTGCTTTCACCAACAAAGTCTGCTTGCACATTTTAAGCAATCGTATTATCTACTTAAGCTTCATCCCAATATGTCTACTATATGGTTTTAATTGGCTTCTTGAAGCGAAGCAGTAATGACCGCTATCAAACTAACAGCGGGCGTTAAAATTTAACGGCAACTCACTTCCGCTTAGCGCACTAATAAGCCATTAGCAATGACATGTTTCTCATTGTTGATAAAGCTCACTTACCACTTTTTTGAGCGAGTGTAGACACCAATTTATCTTTATAAATAGTCGGTTTCGCCACGTGAATTATTGATGTTTTACATACGTATTCAATTAGGGGTTATGGATGTTTTTTGGCAAACTAGTAGCAATTATTGATTAGATGGACCATTCATGAATAGAGCTGTTATTTTTACATTATTGTTCGTTTTTTGTCACTTTTATCACTCGCAACTGACTTTTACCCTTCGGTGTCTAAAGGAAAAGTTGAGCGAGTTAGTCCTTTTGATTCACAACTAATCGAATCGCGTTTTCTTGATGTTTGGTTACCGCCAGGATATTCACAAGAACAAAAATATGATGTGCTGTACATGCATGATGCACGCATGTTATTTGATGCGAAAATCACGTGGAACCAGCAAGAATGGATGGTTGATGAGGTTGCTGGAACCTTAATAGAACAAAATAAAGTGCGACCTTTCATTGTTGTGGCAATTCCAAATGCAGGAGCTAAGCGGCATAGTGAATTTTTCCCTCAAAAACCATTTGAAAGTTTGATCGAGCAGGCACAAGCTTCCTTATATCAACGAGAAAGAAGCCCTGGCGATCTTTTGTTTAAAAGTAGAGTATATTCTGACAATTATTTAAAGTTCATAGTGACTGAAGTAGTGCCATACATCGAAATGCACTATTCAGTTAATAAAGGGGGAAAACACCGATATTTGGCTGGTTCAAGTATGGGCGGATTAATTTCATGGTACGGCTTAATGGAATACCCTAATGAATTTGCCGGAGCCATTAGCATGTCGACTCATTGGCCTGGTACCTTTGAAACTGACAAGGTAGTATTTAAGGCTTTTCTAAGTTATATAGAAAATCAATTACCATCACTGACTACTCAGAAGATATATTTTGATCATGGCGACCAAACCTTAGATGTTATGTACCCTCAATTACAAAAACAAATTAATAACTTATTTGAGCAACAGAAATACCCTGATAAACAATGGCACAGTCAGTTTTTCCCAGGAGAAGATCATAGTGAAAAATCGTGGTCTAAGAGGTTAAATATACCCTTTGAGTTTATGTTCGCTCCTCAGTAAGAAAAATCACTCCATAAATAGAAGAGTAATTGAGATTCCTGACAGGTGACAGGTTCAAGCCGTTGTACTCAATGTCAGTGATTGATTCGATATATGAAATACTCGTGGTGATAGTCAGCAATCGAGCTTAGAGCAGACCTTAGCTATGACGATTTTGTAGTTTCCGCTTTATTATTTGGCTTGAAAAATATAATCCAAACTAATCCAACTTTAATTTAACTAACTTGCTTAGCTCGCCAATATCTTGTTGTTGGATGACATATATATTTATTGGCAATATTCTTTGAGTGAATTTTTAATAATAAATACAGTTTATTAGTCGCTTCTGCTACCTTAGTTTTAACAAAAAATTATCGAGTCAATTTAAGGATAAACTGTCATGACAGATTTCGTACCGCGCTCAGAAGTTACATCAGATAAAACAGCAGAAATTGAGCAAGAAATAACGCGGGAAACACCCACACAACAGCTCAAGTTAGCCTTGATTAAAAATACCAAAGTGATTGGTGTTGTGATGATCATTATTGGTCTGCTAGCTATGTTGGTGCCTAACTTTATTGGTTTGGCTTTTAACACTTTTGTTGGTGGAATATTCTTATTGGCATCAACAGCCTTGGCTTTTAATGCTTGGCATAACAAGACGCAGAACATGTCTTTATGGTTTAGGCCTTTTGTTTTAGCAGCATTAGCGCTTATTATTTTTACTCACCCAGCCATAATTCTTGGTGTATTAGGCTTATTAATTGCTATTTATTTTTTAATTAGTGGTTTTAGCTCTATGATACTTGCTTTTGAACTGCAATCATCGGCTAAGTTTTTTAGCCTATTCAATGGCATTATCTCTTTTGTATTGGGTGTGGTTGTATTGACTAACTGGCCTTTTTCTAGTGCCTGGAATATTGGCCTTATTATTGGTGTTAGCTTTATTTTTGATGGTATTGCATTATTGACTATTGCTAATCAAGTTAAGAAAACCCAAGAAAAGTTAATTAATTAGCTCGAAAATTAATGGTATAACTAGCTATTGAAGCGACTCTATTAAGTCACAAAAAAGCCAGCAACTCTGCTGGCTTTTTTGTTCAAATGATAATGCCTGTTTTAGTTTGCCATCGCTAACATTCAATCAAGTATTGTAATCTTTTATTTCAGCAAAACTTGCAGAGCTCAGCGCAGAAAATATTATTACTGTCTTAGTGGTTATCTCTGCTATCAAATGTCAGGAACGTTTTCAAAAACAAATTTTGAGTTACGTTTACTCTTATACCAACCTTTTTTACTTTTTCCTTTGCTTGCAGCCCATTGCAAAATATCAGGGTAGCCATTAGATAGATCTACACGCTCTTTAGTATGGTGCCACTTGGATGGAACAAGCATTGCCCAAGGTAAGTTGCCCTCCGTTTGATAATACCTATCTTGGCTTTTATCGGAGTCATCTTCTCCTTGGCCAAACTTTCTTCGTGAGGCTTTTTTTGAGGGAAAATAGCCGGGAAAGTGTACTTCTATATGCTCACCAGTATCCAGTACTCTCGAAATGAAACTGTTGTATGGAGCAGTGCCTAAAGTTTGCGAAGATATAGGGAAATTGAAGTTAATGGTTAAGGTATAAAGGTTGCCATTAACTTTAGGGCTACCGGAAAAGGTATTAGACATCTTGTAGCCTGGGGGAGGCGGTAAGGCATCTTCTATTTTAGCTATGATGATAAACATGGATTGATTGCCATCTGCTATGGGCGTTACTTCGGTTGTTACGCCTTTTAACTTCATGGTTACTTGGCCAATATTACTCGTTGGCGTGTTAACCATTAATCGTAAGGAGTTATCATAAATGGCGCCGCGAGCCGTAGGTAATATTTTAAAAACAATCCGACTAACCAGCCCGTTGACTTTATTTTCTTCAACGTTGTAATCAAAAACTGCATCATTAAAGTCGTAGTCGCCTTTTATTGGCCACTCATCTTCAAATGCCATGGTACCAAACTCGTTGTTTGACGGTGAGTATGAGGTGCTGGTGGTCGATATAACAGGTGTATCATTACTATCCAAAGGTAAGGTTTCATAAAAGTTTACTTCGTTGCCATCACTAAAACCGTCATTATCACTATCGGGATTATGGGGGTCGGTATTAAATAAATTTAGCTCTTCATTATCGGTTAAACCATCGCCGTCAGTATCAGCGAGGGTTGGGTCAGTATTAGTTTCAAGTAGCTCTTGCTGATCGGTTAAACCATCATTGTCTGAATCAACTAAAGAGGGCTCTGTTTTAGTCACCATTACTTCCTCATAGTCACTTGCACCATCACCATCGGTATCAACCAAAGTAGGATCTGAATTATAAAGCACCACTTCGTCAAGGTCAGATAAGCCATCATTGTCACTATCAACTACCAGCGGGTTTGATTGATAAATCATAACTTCTTCTTTATCCGTTAAGCCATCACCGTCGGTATCACTTAGGTTTGGATCAGTACCTAAAATATTAATTTCATCCCAATCATTCAAATCATCATTGTCACTATCTATTTCTGCTGAATTATAAGCTAGCTGAGTTTGCATCTCGGTTAGTGCTTGTTCTCTTTCTGATGGGCTAGTATCGCGGTTTAGATAATAAAGGTAACTAACTCCTTCGGTGCTATTTGTTACACTTTTGTTATGTGCACCGATAACTATATAGTCCTGGGCAATAGCGACAGCATGGCCAAAATTATCTTGCTGCTGGGCATCATCAGCCTCAAAGTTAAATACTTCAGTCCAAACATCGTTTATATTTTTAAATAAGTAAGTTGAGCCACTCGAACTATTGTTACTTTCGGCGCCGCTAAGTAGGTAATCTCCTGAGATAGACACACTAGAGCCAAAGTTATCACCTTTTTGCGCATCACTTGCGAGTAGTTTTGCTTGGTTTTGCCATAACTTACCCGTTCTTTTATAAACATAGACTGCGCCACTTTTTTTATGCTTTTTAATTAATGGGTTATTTTCAGACTTTGCCCCGATAACCGCGTAGTTTTTTGAAATAGCGATACTGGTGGCAAAATTGGCGCTTTTAGTGATATCGCCACCTTTTAAACTCGCCTGGAGACTCCAAATACCATCTTCTCGTCGATAAATATATCCGGTCCCTTCATGGGCACGACCATGATCATCGTCCCCTATAATGAGGTATTCACCGGATAACATCAGTGCAGCGCCAAAATTTGCACTTTTAAAAGATGAAGTTGGCGTGATAACGATATCTTCAACCCAGCCAGAAGTCGTATTTTTAAAAATATGGACTGCACCGGCATTACTAGCTGAAAAACCAGGAGAGCCAATGGCTATATAGTTTTCCGATATGCTCAATGTGCTAGCGAATTTATCATTAGCGGATGAGTTTGGACTAATTAATTCTGCTTGTGGTATCCATGAGTCACCTTGACGTTGATAAATATAGGCAACACCATGTTTACCATTTTGTTTGTTTTCTGCGCTGATAACTAGTTGCTCGCCAGAGATGGAAACAGCATTACCAAACTGCTGTACTGTACCGCTTTCAGCATTAGGGCTAAGACAGTTTAATAGGCTCCAACTTTCACTTGAACGTTGGTAGAGACATGCTTGACCTATATCACCAGCTGAGCCAGGAGCACCTATAACAGCAATGTCCCCGGAAATAGCGACGGATGAACCCAATTGTTGATATTCTTCAGGAGTTAAATCTAAAGTTATACCCTGTAGCACGGGATCTGCATTGGCAGCAAATATTGATAAAAAAATTAGTATGCTAATTATCACTATTTTCATCTTTATTACTCCTGAAAAGTATGAGTAAGTAAGTCATCGCTATTGATTGTTATCACAATTGATTTTGAAAAATCATCATTTCTAACCACAATTAAAAAGTCTAGTGCTGTGGCTGCTGCTAGCATGGTCTTATAGCTATTTGATTTATGAATTGTGCCTTGTTCTAGTAAATTTATCGGGGTGTTTGAACTGAGGTCTAAAGTTGAATAAATTGAAATTTTTTCTTGGAATTGTGTGGTTAAAAAATGCAAATCTACAGTTACCATTCTTTGGGTTTTAAAGGCAAAATTGCCTGCCGTTGTGATACTAGTAAGGGACTTTGTTGCCTCTTGCTCTATTTTCTTTTGGTTCTCTTGGTTGGTTTGCATGGTGTTTTCAGTGGCAAGGGCTGGAGTTTGTACAACCTCATTATTCCCTTCAATTTTTTCAACTTCTTCACCACCACAGGCATAAAGTAGCGGTATTAAAATGAAAAGCAGCACTGCTATTGGTTTATATTGAGATAAAGTCATGTTTACTCCTCAAATAAAACTTAGCTTATTACTATGACAAAGATTTAAGTTAATAGAGTTGTTTTAATATCAGGTAACAGAGCAAAGCGCATACCACAAATTGAAAATTAATAATTTATTAGTGATAACAGAGTGTTAGTTTTCTATGGGTAACAGTTAAATATTTTGTTAGTACTAGTTGTAAAATGCATGTGGTCTATTTTCAAATATGCTTTGCATTTTACCATTTAGCTTTATACATACGAGTTAACAATGCTGGCAGATAATATTTATTTCACTCCAGATAATATTCAGTAATTCGAATTAATCACTTAGGTTTTTGATTTCGCCACCTTTTATTAATGATTATAGTTATTGCTTATATTCATTATTCACATTCTAAATAATCATCAACTGGATAAAAAATGAGCGTTATTCTATTGTCATTTAACTGGTCGAACGTCCGATCAGTTGAGTGTGAATAATAAAAATATGACGAAATAAAAATAATTATAAAAAAATGATGGGGATAATATGAATATAATTAAGATCTCAGCTGCTTTTGTAGCCCTGTATTTAGCGTTTTACTCAACTGCCACATACAGCAAAGCATATAAAATAGTGCTTATCCATGGCCTGCAACCACAACAATTAATCTACGACGGTGATGTCACCGAAAGTGGCCAAAACTACTGGAAAGGTTATTGGGACAACTTAAGTGATGCCCGTATTGACTGGCCCTCATATGAGCGAATAGAAGAGAAAATCGCCACTGATTACCTTTGGCCAAAATTAAAGTCATTTTCAGAAAGTAACTTTTGCTCACCTGGCTGTATCTTTGTAACTCACTCAACCGGTGATCTGGTTGCTCGCTATATTATCGACAACCAAGAGACTTGGTTAGAAAATGCGGGCTTAGCGCCACTTAATATTGTCGCTACTTTTGATATTGCCGGTGCTGGCGGTGGCAGTGAACTTGCCGATTTAGCTGTCAGCGTGGCTCAAGCTACGGAAACCTGGACCTTTATTATCGAGGCTGCTTTAGAGGCTTGGTTGGGTGGCCAACTTAGTGATGAAATGGGTGTGCTGCATGACTTAAAAGTTAACAATGCGAGACAACTAGCACCATTACCTGATGCTAGAATTCCTCGTTTACGTTTTGTTGGTGATTCAAGTGAATATTTAGGTTTAACTAGCCCATTTATTCATGGCCATGATGACGGTGTTGTTGGCAGCCACTCCTCATGTGGTGGTAATCGCCAAGGAAGCTTTGGTAGTTGTAGTGCGCAAATAGCTTTCAACGGTAAAATTTCAAATCAAAGCAATGCTGTTTCAGGCTTTATGCCATATCATTATCCAATGCTGATGGGAGAGGACTATAGCCATGGCTCACTACTTGAGCCAGAGCAGGAAGGTAAAGTTACCGCAGCAAGCAACCAGAAAAACCTGTTGTCAGGTGAGGCTATTCATTTTGATACCTACACTCAAACGTTTGGCTGGTGGCTTTGGAAAAGCAATTACCTTTATGTGCAAAATTCCAATGATGACAGTATGTCGACACTAATTTATGACGCAATTCCTAACTAGAAAAATATGAATAGCTGTTAATCTTTTAACGAAATGACAAAGGATTAACAGCTGATAAAAAAGGAAAGTAAATAAGTTATGAAAAATCAAAAAAATTTAAAGCGGATGCTGACCATAAGTATTGTTGTTGTCAGTGTTTGGCTTTTTTGGCCATCGATGTCACAGCAACAGCAAAACATAACGGTTAATGAATCTCTTATAAAAACGCCATTGATAGAAGTAACAAAGCTGCCAGCAGAAGGGGTTAACAAGAACACCTTGCTTGCGGTAACAGCAGAAAAAATCACTTCAAACGCTTCTACAGCGTTAGTTGCTAAGGTATATGCCGCGGAATTAAACTTTCCCGCATACTCGCAACCTTTGACTGATAATGACTTTGATCGTTTGCAACCAAACCATTTCAACCCACAATCTATACCCGTTGATGATGAAGGTACTCAAGTCACCGCCGTATTATCAAAATATCGTTATACCTACCCTGAGCTGGTATTTGCCACTCTTACTGGGGAACATATTGTTAATGCAGAGCTTCAACTCATCGATGTTAGCAGCGGGAATTTGCTACTAACAAGTAAGTTTGAGCAAGATGAAAACAACTGGTATGCACAACTGGAGGGCAGGCGAGACTTGCCAAGGCAACTGCAAGCGACGGTAAAAGCACGTATTAATGGTAAGAATATTACTATTGCTCTGGCACTTAAGTATGTTGATTCAATTGCCACGCTCGAAGGCTTCGATTCAGCATTCAATCAAGATGCAGATATGGTGCTGCCAGCTAATTTAACCACAAGAGAGAAAGGCCTTTATCGAATACGGGCAAACTTATTTGATGCCAACAACCAACCCATTGCGCACTTAGTCAGTAAAGAAAAGCTCAATAAAGGCAGCAGCCATATAAACTTAAAAGCTCATCAATCAGTATTGCAAGGCAAGACGGCGCCATTTTATTTATCGACTTTCTCAATCGAGTTAATGTCGCCAGCACCAGGTAAGCCAACAAAGTATGGCAATAGTGTTATTAAGAAATATGAAATTAAAGATTTTTCCGTATCTAGTTTAAGTGATACCCCTTATCAGCCTTCTGAGCAGGAACAGCAACGATTGTTACTATTGCAGAATATGGCTGAAGGAGGCTAGATAAAAGACAAAATCTGATATTAATAAAAACTAAGTTTGCTACATTGACCAAACTTAGTTTTTATTCTAGTTAGATAGACAACTAGGGGCTGTTTATTTTTCAGGGTTAAAGTTTATTCAATTTAAAACGGACTTAATCGCGGCGCGAGCTTTGAATCATAGTTATTCTATTAGAGAAGCGAGCAACAAGGAGTAAGTTCGTTTTAAATGAACCCCAAGGGCAGCACTTGTTTGAAATTTATACGGCGTTATCGCAAGTTCATGTAGCCAGCTACACTTCACATGCTCTGCCTTGCCTAAATATCAAACATGTTGCTGTAAAAGTAATCTCGAAAGATCAACAGCCCCTAATATTGATGTAAAGCGTAACCACCTTTCAAATGTCCAACCTGTGCAAAACCTAAACGGCTTAGTGCTTGCGCTGCCAAGTGGGAGCGACTGCCACTGCGACATACAAGTACCAATGGTGCTTGTTTATAATCTTGGTGCTCTTGCACAAATTGAACTAATCGGGTTAAAGGCACATTTTCAGCAAAGTTTTCATCGTGCTGTAATGCATATTCGTGTGGTTCACGGATATCAATTAATTTAATCGCGCTCGATTGTTTCATCGCTTCAGCTAAGCTGGCACTATCATATTCATGTACAGGTTTTTTGTCGCAAGTACTGATTAAAGCGCCACACATAATCTCACTGCCTGACTCGTCAATAATAGCTTTATCCATAGTGAATTTTTTCATTGAAAATGTATTAGCACTAATCTCATCATTGATCACTTGCTTGAGTAATAAGTTACGTGACATTTCAGCGCTCAGGCTGGTGGTAAATTCGTTATTATAATCGTGGCTAGGACAAATAAGGCTCTGGGTGCCAATAAGCTTGGCTAATAACTGCAAGCTAGTAAACATATCCGGTGCACTACTGGTTGAGAAGTTTGTTCGGCCAAGGCTATCCATCAAAATCAGGTCACCACAAAAGGCATAATGTACAGATAATGCTTCGGTAGAGTTTAATACTGGCTCGCACAATAACAGGCTAATACTGTCATCGGTATGCCCAGGTGTAGCGACTTTAACTAACCACTTGTCGCCTAACGTAATGTACTGGCATTTATTACCATCAATGTTTGTCGTTTGTGCATTAGCGGGCCAGCCAAGGCAGTCACTTTCTTGTTCAGCTAAGCACGTTTTTGCGATACTGTCGCGACAAGATATATGATCGGCATGGCCATGGGTATCAATCACCGCGACTAAATCAAGGCCTCGACAAGTAAGCAATGTTTGCAAGCGATCGGTTACTTCCGGTAATGGATCGATAAATAGTGCCGTCTTAGTTTTGTTGTCGACATATAGCCAACTACAGCTGCCGCCCATTTTAAATTGCATCAGACCATCTAGCTCAGCTTTATCTGCGTTGATTTTTTCGTCCATGCTATTTATGTCAATAGTTAAGCAGCTTTGTTGTAATGCTTGAGCCGCAGATACAATTCGGCTACAGGTCTGGTCAACTAGAACTTGCGTCATGGCTGGTCCAAACGACATTCGAATTGCCGACTCACTTTGCCATGCGGGCAATCCCATGGCGTCTAAGACGAAACTGCGCGTTACCTTAGAACTACAAGCCGAGCCTGAGCTTACTCGGACATTGGCGGCGTCAAATAAATCCATGATTTCTTTCGAGCTAAAGCCAGGGATAGCAAAATTAATGGTGGTTGGCACTGAGTTTTCAAAACAATGATTAAAAACGATGTTAGGGAATACTTTAATCAATGCAGCCACTATCTGTTGATGAAATAAGTGCAGCGTTTTCACTGGCGTAAAGCTATGCTCACTTTCGCCGGTGAGCATATCAAATATAACGCTTAAGGCTGCTAAGCCAGGTAAGTTTTCCGTGCCTGAACGTAAGCCGCCTTCTTGGCCACCACCAGCAATAACTGGTGTAAAGGGGGCGTTTTCTTTAACGTACATAAAACCAATGCCTTTAGGGGCATAAAGTTTGTGACCACTAAACGGTGCATAGTCGATACTAGTCTGCGCTAAGTTCAAGTCTTGTTTACCTAACGCTTGCACACAATCTACCATCCAAGCAATATTGGCATTATTGGCACGTATGGTTTTGTCTAATAAGTTAATGTCTTGGTAGACACCCGTTTCGTTGTTAACCGCCATGGTACAAATCAACAAGGCATTAGGAACTTCTCTAGCGATAAAGTCCATATCAAGGCGACCCAATTCATCAACAGGGATAGCTTTCACTTCGGCGTTTATTTCAAGAATTTCATTCCAGTGCTTAAGTGATTCTGGCACCGCTTTATGTTCGGTTGCACCATATAATAGGCAATAGTCCTTACCTTTAGAATTAGTGTTGTTAAGCGTTTTTTTAGCATTGATTAGCGTGGATAAAATGGCGGTTTGAATACCTTCAGTAGCACCACTGGTAAATATAATTTTACCCTCACCAGCACCAACAATTTTCTTAGCTTGCTGTCTGGCTTTATCCATTATCTGCTTTGCTTGCAGCCCAGTAACATGACTACTACTCGGGTTGCCAAATAGCGTTTCCATAGCCGTTAAGGCTGCGGCTGCGGCTTGTGGTAATACTTGTGTAGTAGCGTTGGCATCAAGATAAATTAAGCTCAGTGGTTGCTTGGCAGTGCTAGGTAAATTTGTCATGAAATTCTCTTTAGTTATGCTGTTAGCTCTCACTGCTTATTAGTCGATTTAACAGTGATGTATATAAATAAATTATTTCATGTATTAGTTGGTATATTTTTGCTTACTTGCCCTAAATAAATTGATAGTTTGGAGTTTTATTTTGATTTATATCAATAAAGGGGAATATTTTTCCTAAATAGCTTGTGTTGCCGGAAGATAAGTTTGTCTAAATGTTTTTTTGAGAAATTGAAATCCCAGCAGGAATTAACTTATATCGACTGTAGTAGTAACAAATGTATGAATTATTTGGCGTGTTTTTTACTTGGGTAAATGCCAAAATATGATGTCGTTTTTAGGATCCTATAAATATCATTTATATAAAACTTTAATACTGTGGAGAAAATATGAAAAGGTTACTTTTATCATTAATGGCTGCGGTTACCTTAGCTACTGTTTTTTCCTAAAATGCTGATAACTACAGCCAAACGATTACAGATTTTAAGTCATCACCAGCGACCAAGGAGTTTTTTAACAACGCTTATGGCTATGCGGTTTACCCAATTATTGGTAAAGGTGGCTTGGGTATTGGCGTTGCTCATGGCAAAGGTCTAGTTTACAAAAAAATAAAAAGGTTGGTAAAAGTAGCATGATGCAATTATCTATTGGTTTTCAATTAGGTGGCCAAGTATTTAGCCAAATAATTTTTTTCCAAGATAAACGTTCATTTGAAGAATTTACTTCAGGAAATTTTGAGTTTTCTGCTGGCGCTTCTGCGGTGGCGCTAACTGCGGCTGTTCAAGCACAAGTTGGCTCTTCAGGCATTAGCTCTAGCCAAGGTGCTGATTCGAGTTCGACTAAACAAAATAAAGCCATATATCACAAAGGTATGGCGGTGATGACTTTAACCAAAGGTGGCTTGATGTATGAAGCAGCATTAGCGGGGCAAAAATATAGTTATAAAGCGCTGTAATATTTTTCGTTCTAAAACTATTTATTTCATCTAGCGAGGTACTAATCTTCGTTAGGTGAATAGCTAACCGCTTTATTGGCGATGGCATAGGAAAAGCCTTTCGAGATCAAATGCCGTAACGCTTTCTGTTTTAACTTTATATCTTCAATAGGATCTTCACCAAACTTTCTTATTTTTAGGATTAGCGCTTTATCTAAATAGTCTTCCTCGCTTGTTGTTATGGCACTAATACACTCATTGATTACTTGTGATGAAAAACCTTTTACATACAGTTTCTCTTTTATTTTGTTCGGGCCTATTTTTTTCTCTGACAAACTAGCCGTTAAGCGCTCTGCGTAACGAAGATCATCAACAATGCCTCGCTCTATTAAATACGCTAGTGCCGGTTCATTGAACTGGGTATCGTCCTTAAACAATAAATTGGCCTTTTGCAATAATGCTTTAGCTGAGTAATCACCATATCTCTCTATCATCCACTGCATATATGATTTAACACGATCATAAGAGATCACTTGTGGCTTGGTATTTTTCTTTTTGTTATACATGGTAAGGTTAATCCTATCGCTCAGTATCCGTTAAT